>JBOIFZ010000407.1:0-4572 GCA_050741735.1 Burkholderiales bacterium | reverse complement strand
GAAGGACACCTGTACCCGGAGGGTATGAAGGATGAAGGAGGGCAAGTGCTCAGTAACCCTCAAGGGCACCCGTCGAGCGCACCCCTCAAGGGGGTATTGAAGGGAAGGTATTGAAAAGAAGGTATTGAAGGGAAGGCATTGAAAAGAATAAGGTATTGAAAAGAATGCTCGGTGCCCGGTGCCCAGGAAAGGCAAGGACGAAGGGAAGACCAAAGGATCAAGCCGGGATACGCGAAATCAAGCCGGCGACTGACCGGGAATGGGTTTTCCTGGCGGGTTCCAATCCGGGGCAGGCCTGCCCCCGCTTTAGGGCAGGTTGACGCGGAATCCGCGGCGAAACGGTGCATTCCGGGGGATGAACGGAGTTCTGCCAGGTCGGCTGGCGTGGCCCGATTCTTGCGGCAGTGAAGGCAAGATCTAAGAACCGTCATCTTGTTGCCCGAATGACGGGAGGAGCTCCGGGTCGGAAAGCCGACTGTGGATCATGCTTCTCTTGCTTCGCTGGTAACGGAACTGCTGACCACCATTCACCTGCTGTCAGGCTACCCGACGGTTTCTGTCCAGCCTGAAATTCATCGATTACCCCAGGCGGTGATCGCGGAAAAGGTCTGCCACAAACCCTGTGGCGTGCGCGCCTACTACCGTCCGGATTGGGGCGTCCTGCTCGATGAGTCGTTGAACGTGCAATCGGACTCCTTCGACCGCTCGATCCTGCTGCACGAGCTGGTTCACCACGTGCAGGCGGCAACGGGACGGTTTGAAGCCATGCCGAGTGCATGCGATCGCTGGAACGCGGCCGAACGGGAGGCCTATTCCCTGCAGAACCGCTTTCTCGCCGAAGTAAACAGCGCGAAGCACGTGGCCATGTCCGGCTGGGTTGCGCGTTGCGACGAAAAGGATTCCACGGCAGGAACCCGTCAATGACCGATGTTGATCACCGGACCGCGACGCGGAGCGGCCGGCCACCTAACCGGCGCGCGCGATGCCGATTGAATTCCAGCCAGGGGGAGAGTAACCAAGCGAAGGAGTTGCCATGGACCAGTCTTCACTGACCTCACTCATGGTCGAGTTGTTCACTGCGATCAGGCTTATTTCCGGGTATCCCAGCCCGGACGTCCTCCCGCAAATCCAGCGCGTATCCGTGGTGGAAATGCAGCAGAAAATTTGCGCCGGCCGCTCCTGCGCAGTCAAGGCCTTTTACCACCCGGAATGGGGCGTTTACGTGGACGAGGCGCTCGACATCGAAAACAACACCTACGATCGCTCGATCCTCCTGCACGAACTGGTGCACCACCTGCAGAAGACCACCGGCAAGTACGATGCCGTACCGAACTTCTGCAACCGGCGCAATGCCCAGGAACGGGAGGCGTATGAAATCCAGAACCGCTACCTTTCCAGCCAGAACGTATCGCGCCGTGCCTTCGTGACGGGCTGGTGGGGAAAGTGCAAGGACGACGAAGAGCAGCCTTGACCGTGAAATCCCAAAACGAACTTCTGCCGCGCGAATGCTTCTGCCGGTGCCGGGAAACCTGGCCGCGGTTTCCTGCGGCTTGCTGAAGAATCGAACTTAAGCAGCAACTCGGAACTGCGTAACCGGCTCGGCGAGGACTCGTAACACAGCATGGCGCCGATTCTCGTCGGGTTTTCAGCCGCGAATCAGCGGAACAGGACACTAGATCAGCCCGTTACTTTCATTCCCCTTTGGACCCCGGGTCGCAAGCCGATTGCCGCACCCCAGCGTTGCAGATTGGCGAATCCGCCGGCCTGATCGATCAATGTCTTGCGCGCCGCAAAATTCGGATACAGCATGATGTCGGCAACGGAAAACTCGTCAGCGAGATACTCGTGCCCGGCCAGCCGCGCATCGCATGTTGCGAAGAAGCTGAGCAGCCGTTGCTTGAAATAGTCGGTGTTCGCGGCGATCTTGTCCGGGACACTCGTTTCCATGCGAAAGATCGTGCCGCTGGTGCCGGCGATGTCGCTCGCCGCCTGCATCATCCACTGCATGGCCAGCGCGCGTCGTGCGGCATCCTTCGGCAGGAACTTGCCGGACTTCTCCGCGGTATAAAGGATAATCGCTCCCGACTGCGAAAGCGTGAGCGGCTTGCCGCCGGGGCCGTCCGGGTCGACGATCACCGGAATCAGGCCGGCAGGATTGAGTTTCAGGAATTCGGCGGTGCGCTGTTCGCCCTTGGCAAGGTCCACCTTGTGAGTCCGGTAAGGCAGGCCGGTTTCCTCCAATGCTACTGCCGCGCGCAGACCGTTGGCGGTCGGCGCGAAGTAAAGTTCGATCATGCGGTTGTCTCCGTTGTTGTCGAGTTGGTGTCAGACCGCAGTTTAACGCGAGTCCATGGTTTGCGGCGCGCCCATTGCCGCGCATGGGCAACTGCGTGTCGCACGGTTCCCGGGTAGAATTTTGAGGGAACCTCTGACCAGGGTCCACATGCGCGACCGTTCAAGCCGCCCGGCCATTCCCCGGTCACAGAAAAGACGATGAAAAAATTGCGGACCCTGTTTGCCTTCATTGTGCTCGGCGTTGCGGCGAGCCCTGCGGCTGCGCAACCGGAGAAGCCCGCTGTGACCATCGCGGTGGGCGGCAAGGCGTCGCTTTACTACCTGCCGCTGTCCATCGCCGAGCGACTCGGTTACTTCGCGGACGAAGGCTTGAAGGTGGAAATCCTGGACTTCGCCGGCGGTGCCAAGTCGCTGCAGGCGCTGATGGGTGGCAGCGCAGATGTGGTTTCCGGCGGCTTCGACCACGTGCTGGTGATGCGCGCGCGCGGGCAGAAACTCAAGGCATTCGTGCTGCAAATCGCCACGCCGGCGATTTCGCTGGGTGTGGCGAAGAAGCATGCGGCAAAGTTCCGCTCGGCGAAAGATCTCAAGGGGATGAAAATCGGCGTGACGGCACCGGGATCCAGCACTCACGCGTTCGTCAACCATCTGCTGGCCTCGGCGGGCCTGTCCCCCGACGACGTCTCCATCATCGGCGTGGGCTCCGGCCCGGGTGCGGTAGCGGCGATGCAGGCCGGACACCTCGACGCGATCGCCAACATCGAACCGACCATCACGCTGCTGGAAAACTCCGGCACGATCCAGGTCATGGTGGAAACGGTAACAGTGCAGGGCGCGAAGGCCGTGTTCGGCAGTTCATTGCCGGCGGGATCGCTGTACGCGCGCGAGGAGTACGTCATGGCCAATCCGAAGACGGTGCAGGCGTTGACCAACGCGATGGTGCGGGCGCTGAGATGGCTCAACACCGCCTCGGCCGGGGAGGTCGCGAAGACCGTGCCGCCGGAGTATCTGCTGGGAGACCGCGCGCTCTACCTGGCCGCGCTGCGCAGAATGCGCGAAAGCTACTCGAAGGACGGCCTGTTCCCGCCGGCCGGCGTCGAGGCGCAGTACAAGGTGCTGATCGGTTTCGAGCCCGCGGTCAAGGAAGCAAAAGATCTCAATCCGGCGGATTCGTATACCAACGAATTCGTGCGCAAATCGCTGGAGAAATACAGATAGAGGTTAATAGGAGATCAGACGCTGCGGTGAACGAAAATCGGCCGGCCGATGGCCGGCATTGAAAGCGTTGAAGCAAAGGATTCTTTTCAATGCCTTCTTTTCAGTTGCTTCCCTTCAATACCTTCTTTTCAATACCTTCCCTTCAATACCTTCCCTTCAATACCCCCTTGAGGGCTGCGCTCGACGGGTGCCCTTGAAAGGTGCGCTCGACGTGTGCCCTTGAGGGGTACGCAAATAAAGCAAGAATAGAGCGCTAAGAAAGACAACAGCAAGAAAAGGTAGTCTGAGGTTTCCCTACAATTTCGAGGGGAACCTCAGTTCGAGCCGTTCCTCCGCTCCGCAGGCCATCCCACACCCCCACTTGAGCCCTCCCGCGACACGTGATACGGTTCCGTTTCCTATCCGTCAGCCCGGTTGGTATTGAAGTGCCGAGGGCGCGCATGAAGTATCCGATCACAATCATAGCGATGCTGTTGACTATTGTGCCGATGGCGGCCACGGCACAGACCGACCCGGCCACGGGTAAGCAAATATTCGAGCAGATGTGCGCTGGATGCCACGGTACCAGGGGTGACGGGGGCGAGGGACACAGCGGCGGATTCAGTCCCGTCGTCACCACCTTGGGAAAGAAGGAATACATGGACCAGCTCCCCGACGACTATCTCATGTTGGTCATCAAGAAGGGGGGCGCCTATATGGGAAAGATCGCGGCCATGCCAGCGTGGGAGAAGCGGCTGAACGATGATGAAATCCGCAGCATCGTCGCGCACATCCGAACGTTCTGAGTCCGGCCGATCCCCGTTGCGTCATCGCGTCGGCAAGGACGGAGAGGCATTGCGAAGGATCTGAAGTGGTTGGTGTGTGGGTAGTCCGGCAAGTGAATTGAAATTTCAACCGAGGAGGAGAGGAAAATGAAAATGCTGAGATATGCGTTTGCGGCAATATTCGCATTGGCTGTGGGGTCCGTATCGGGGTCCGCTTTCGCCCAGGATCGGGCAAAGGAGGAACCGGGCGGCCCGGCGGGGAAATGGTCTACGCGCTCGCCCGTCACGCCTGACC
>JBOIFZ010000406.1:0-6287 GCA_050741735.1 Burkholderiales bacterium | reverse complement strand
CAATCGGAAGCAGGATGCTGAAGCAGGTCCTGCCCGGCTGACTTTCCAGTTCGATGGTGCCGTGGTGCTGGGTCACGAAGGTCTGGGCGATCGTAAGTCCAACCCCATGGCCGCCCTCGCGCCCGCTCACCAGCGGAAAGAAGATCCTGTCCTTCAAGTCCTCCGGCACACCCGGCCCGTCGTCCACGATCTGCACCACCAAGGCCAGGCGATACATCTTCTTTGCCAGTGTCGCCCGGCGTGCCACGCGCGTGCGCAGGATGATCGTGCCTTTCCCCTGCACGGCCTGTGCGGCATTGCGGGCCACGTTGAGCAGCGACTGGATGATCTGCTCGCGATCCGCGGTCAACGGCGGCAGGCTTACATCGTAGTCGCACAAGATCACGATTCCGTCGGGAAACTCCGCCAGCAGCAGACTGCGCACGCGCTCCAGCGCCTCATGCACATTGAACTGCGTGACCTGGGGCAGCCGGTGCGGCGTAAGCAGCCTGTCCATCAGCGACTGCAGCCGGTCCGCCTCCTTCATGATCACCTGCGTGTACTCATGCAGGGCCGGGCGTTCCAGTTCCCGGTCGAGGAGTTGTGCCGCGCCGCGCAGCGCCCCCAGCGGGTTCTTGATCTCGTGAGCAAGATTGCGGATAAGCTCGCGGGTCTGCGTACTCTGGTCTATCAGGCGCTCCTCGCGCGCGATGCGCAGTTGCTGGTGCAGCGGGCTCAATTCGATCAGGAACCCCTCGACCCCGGCAATCTCCACCGGCGTCACGGTGCATGACACTTCGAGCCGGGCGCGGCCCGCCGTGGCCAGCGGTAATTCATGTTGCGTGTGGCTGCAGTTGTTCTCTGCGGCGTAGTTCACCGCGGCAACCAGAAGGCCGGGTTCGGCAAACACCCGTTCGAGCGGCATGCCGACGATGTTCTTGGCGCTGATCGCGAGCAGGTTTTCTGCCGCCGGGTTGATGTATCGCACGAACTGTGCGTTGTCCAACAGGACAACCGCGGTCGCCAATGCGTCGACTCCGTGGAGACTCAGTTGGGTCATCGCAGCGCCACACGCCGGACGGGTGTGATCGAGCAAGAAGCGCGCCACTGGGATTGCATCCAAAGGCAGGTCGCGAAAGGCGGTCTGCGAAGACTAACGCGGCCTGGCGGCTTGCCGCGGCTGTTGCCGCTTATTTCAGGTTGGAAATCTCGCGCCTGATGGCTTCGACGTTGCGTTCGTGGTTCGTAACGGCGTCGCGAAAGGGCTGGATGCGGTCGAGATAACGCTGATAGTTGCGCTCGTCCCCCGTCCGTATCGCTTCCTGTTCGGCGAGTTTTTGCCTGGCGGCCTCGAGCTGCTGCTGCTCGTCGGCGAGTTCCTTTTCGAGAATGCGCTGCCGCTCGTCGTCGCGCTTCTTCTGCGTCTGGCCATCCACCTTGGGAAAATCTTCCCTGGCACCGGACTGCGGCTTGGACTCCTGCGGCGCCGGCCTGGGAGCAGGGTCGCTGAAGCATCTCACCAACTTCGCGCCCTTGGGAGGATTGTTCGGCGTGTTCGAGTAGATCACGCGACCTTCGTCGTCCACGTACTTGCAGGTTTCCGCCCGAGCAGGTACCGCGATCGACGCGATTGCCAGCAACAACGCCCAATGACAAAGCCGCATGCAGTTCACCCGTGAGATCACCGAAGAAATGAGGCGCGCCTGTCACGCGATGCGCCTCCTGCCGGAGTCTAAGGCAGGTGTTTTCGATTATCAATCCGTGAGTCCCATTAGAAAGTTGATCTGGCGCAAACAAAAAAGGGCGGGAACCCCGCCCTTTTTCTCGTCGCGGTGGCGGTTACGCGCTGTAGTACATGTCGAATTCGACCGGATGGGTGGTCATGCGAAAGCGCGTGACTTCCTCCATCTTGAGGTCAATGTAAGCGTCGATCATGTCGTTGGAAAACACGCCGCCCTTGGTGAGAAACTCGCGGTCCTTGTCGAGATTTTCCAGCGCCTCTTCGAGCGACGCACACGGATGCGTCACCTTCTTGACTTCTTCCGGCGGCAGGTCGTACAGGTTCTTGTCGATCGGATCTCCCGGATGGATCTTTTTCTGGACCCCGTCGATACCGGCCATCAGCATGGACGCGAAAGCGAGGTACGGGTTCGCGGTCGGGTCGGGGAAGCGCACCTCCACGCGCCGCGACTTCGGGCTGGCCACGTAAGGAATGCGGCAGGCCGCCGAGCGATTCATCGCGGAGTAGGCCAGATTGATGGGCGCCTCGAATCCCGGCACCAGGCGCTTGTAGGAGTTGGTTCCGGGGTTGGTGATGGCGTTGAGCGCTTTGGTGTGCTTGATGATGCCGCCGATGTAATAGAGCGCCATTTCGGACAAACCGGCGTAGCCGTTGCCCGCAAACAGATTCTGGCCGGCTTTCCAGACCGACTGGTGCACGTGCATGCCGGAGCCGTTGTCGCCAACGATCGGCTTGGGCATGAAGGTCGCGGTCTTGCCGTAGGAATGGGCGACGTTCCAAACCGTATACTTCAGGATCTGCATCCAGTCCGCGCGCTTCACAAGGCTGTTGAACTTGGTGCCGATCTCGTTCTGGCCGGCTGCCGCCACCTCGTGATGATGCACTTCCACTTCGACTCCCTGCTGCTCGAGCGCCAGACAAATGGCATTGCGGATGTCCTGCAGCGAGTCAACCGGCGGCACAGGGAAATAGCCGCCCTTGACCGGGGGACGGTGAGCCATGTTACCGCCTTCGAATTCCTTCCCGGTGGACCAGGGCGCTTCCTCCGAGGAGATCTTGACGAAGCAACCGGACATGTCGATGTTCCAGGTCACGCCGTCGAAAATGAAGAACTCGGGCTCAGGCCCGAAATAAGCCGTGTCGCCGATTCCGGTGGACTTCAGATAAGCTTCGGCGCGTTTGGCGATGGTGCGAGGATCGCGGTCGTAGCCCTTGCCGTCGGTGGGCTCGATGACGTCGCAGGAAATGTTCAGCGTCGGTTCGTCGGAAAACGGGTCAAGGCGCGCGGAGTCGGGGTCGGGCATGAGCAGCATGTCGGAGGCCTGGATACCCTTCCACCCGGCGATCGAGGAGCCGTCAAACGCATGACCGTCCTCAAACTTTTCCGGGCCGAAGGCGCGCACAGGGACGGTAACGTGCTGTTCCTTACCGCGGGTGTCGGTAAACCGCAGGTCAACGAACTTCACGTCGTTATCTTTGAGCAATTTGAAAACATCGGCTGCCGCCATTTTCTTCTCCTGGTTTGGGGTGTACTGCGTGGGTAATCGAGCGAGTCACACATTCAGCAGGAAGTGTGCCGACCAAAATTTCCCGAAAAATCATTAATTCACAACTTGTTAACCGCGCTCCCCCGCAGACTCTCGCACCAATGAAGAGCGGGAGGGGAATTCGCGCTCGAAAATAGTGCACAACATCGCGCTTGGCAAGAGATTTTTGGTCGCCAGGGCGTTTCTGTTAGCCTTGTGTGTCTGCTCTTATGACGGCCCGCGACAGGAGCGCGAACGGAAGCTAAGTGCTTATTGGAGAAACAATTGTGGCCACTAATTCAGAAATTTTGAATAAGGCTGCCGAGCGCGGTAAGGAGATAAATCTGCCTTATTGCGGTGCACTGCTGCCGCAGGAGGCCTACGAACTTATGCAAAAAACGCCTGGGGCAATGCTGGTGGATGTGCGCACCCACGCGGAGTGGGATTATGTCGGCCGGATTCCGGGCAGCATCCAGATCGAGTGGCAAACCTACCCCGGATCTCAGCCAAATCCGAATTTCCTCAACGAGCTCCAGGCACAGGCGGACAAGCAGGCGGTCGTGATGTTTCTGTGTCGCAGCGGCGGGCGATCGCATGCCGCTGCAGCAGTCGCAGCCCAGGCGGGTTATTCGCACAGCTACAACGTTTTACAGGGGTTCGAGGGCGACAAGGACGCCAGCGGCCACCGCAACTCCGTCGGTGGCTGGCGCGCGGCGGGACTGCCCTGGGTGCAAAGCTGATGAGAAACGGCGATTGAGTGAATGGGTAATTGAGTGATTGGGTAATTGAGTGATTGGGTAATTGAGTAATTGAGTCATTGGGTGATTGGGTGAAGTTATTACTTAATCACTGAATCACTTAATCACTTAATCACTTAATCACTTAATTCCCCATTCCCCATTTCCCCGTCAGTTGACGGTCCAGTTCACCGCGCCGGTATACGCGGTCACGAGCACCAGAATGCCGAAGCCGATCCGATACCACGCGAACACGGTGAAATCGTGCCGGCTGATGTAACGCAACAACCAGCGCACGCACAAAAATGCCGAACTGAATGCCCCCGCCAATCCGATACTGAAAATCCCGAGATCCTCTACAAAGAAAAGTTGCCGGTTCGTGACCAGTTCGTAAGCCGACGCGGCGAACAGGACCGGGATGGCGAGAAAGAAGGAGAACTCGGTTGCCGCCTTGCGCGACAGTCCGAAAAACAGCCCGCCGATGATGGTCGAGCCGGCGCGGGACGTTCCCGGTATCAGCGCGAATGCCTGTGCAATTCCAACCTTGAGCGCCTCGGTCCAGCGCATGTCATCGACACTGTGGATCCTGATGGCATGTTTGCGCCGTTCGGCCCAGAGGATGATCAGGCCGCCGACGATGAATGCGATGGCGACCGGCACCGGCTTGAACAGACTCGCCTTGATCGCCTTGCCGAACAGCAATCCGAGCACGGCAAGCGGGATGAAGGCAATCAGCAGGTTCGCGGCGAAACGCTGCGCACCGCGATCGTATGGCAGCTGGACGGCGACCGACCAGAGTTTGACGCGGTATTCCCAGACCACGGCGAGAATGGCGCCGCACTGGATTGCGATCTCGAAGATCTTGCCCTTTTCACTGTTGACGCCCAGCAAGTCGCCGGCAAGGATCAGATGGCCGGTGCTCGAGATTGGAAGGAATTCGGTGAGCCCCTCGACGATGCCGAGGATGAGCGCGGCAAGCGGTGTAAGCGCGTCCATGCGCGGATGTTAGCACGACGAGTTGGCGTGTCCGACTCAATGAGTACCTGAAATCCTCGAGAGAAAATGCCCAATCTCGCGCCAGAACGCCGGGCTCGCGGACACGTCGTTGTGGTCAGCGTTCGCGATCGACACCAGTCGTTTGTCGCCCTTCCAAGCTGCATGCAGTCGGCGCGCATGCTCCGCGGGAATGATCGAGTCGCGCTCCGCCACGATGCACAGCATGGGAACGCCGATGCGGGGCGCAAGTTCGAGCGAATTGAAGCGATGCCGCAATAACAGCGACACCGGCGCGAACGGGTAATGGCGCTTGGCCACCCTTTCCATGCTGTCGAAGGGTGTTGCGAGGACCATGCCGGCCAAAGGGCGCTCGGAAGCCAGCCGGACGGCAACACCGCTGCCCAGACTGCGCCCGAATGCGACGATGCGGGAGTGCTCGACGTCGGATCGCGATCGCGTCCAGTCGTGGAGACGGCGCGCGTCCGCAGCCATCGCATTCTCTCCCGGACTGCCCTCGGACCAGCCGTAACCACGGTAATTGACGATCAGCCAGGCCCAGTTCTGCGGTCGTTCGCTCTCTTCCAGCAGCCAGGAGGCTTCTTCCGCATTGCCGCCGAAATAAATGACCAGCGGAAACTTCGTGCCGGCAATGGCCGGAGGTTTGGAAAGGAAACCGTGCAGGCGTGTGCCGTCTTCGGCGACGAGGTTGACTTCCTCGACATTGGCAAAGCGAAGCAGTACCGAATCGCGCCTGCCTGGATCGAGTGGCTGTCTGAAGAAGATCAGGCTGTCCTGGCCGAAATATAGAAGGATCGACAACCCGACCAACACGCCGGCCACGATTGTCAGCACCGACACGGCCACGGTGTTGACGCTCAACGGATTGGCGTCAGGCGCGACGATAAATTTCGGCGCCTGCGCTGACGAACTCGGCCGCCTTGTCCTTCATTCCCTTTTGCAAGGCCTCGGACTCGGACACGCCCTGGCTTGCAGCGTAGTCGCGCACGTCCTGGGTGATCTTCATCGAGCAGAAGTGCGGGCCGCACATCGAACAGAAGTGCGCGAGCTTGGCGCCTTCCTGTGGGAGCGTCTCGTCGTGAAACTGCTTCGCCTTGTCCGGGTCGAGCCCGAGGTTGAACTGGTCGTCCCAGCGGAATTCGAAGCGGGCCTTGGACAGCGCGTTGTCGCGGACCTGTGCGCCGGGGTGGCCTTTGGCCAGATCTGCCGCGTGCGCGGCGATCTTGTAAGCGATGATGCCGTCCTTGACGTCGTCCTTGTCCGGCAAGCCGAGATGCTCCTTGGGCGTGA
>JBOIFZ010000405.1:0-5743 GCA_050741735.1 Burkholderiales bacterium | reverse complement strand
TTGGCCAGCGCGCCGCCGATACGGACCGCCTTGAGTCCGAGCCGTTCGAGAATGGAGCGGCGAACGGGGCAGCGCGGGCCATAGGTGAACTGGTAGAACGCCCCGTCGGCGCGCATGTGCGCGAATGCACCTTCCAGGATGGCGGTCACCACGTTCGCAGGCATCGACAGCAGCGGTAGCCCGCTAACCACCGCGCCGACGAGTTCGCCGCCGAAAAGGCGGACCGACTTCAGGCGTGCCGCATCCATCCGTAGGACGTGCGCACGCGGGTAGCGCGACCGCAACATGCGTGCGAAGTCGGGGCCGTACTCGACCAGCGCCAGCTTGTCTTCGGGAACCCCTCGCGCAAGCAGCGCTCTGGTGAATACCCCGGTGCCGGGCCCGAGTTCAATGACGGGGGCGGAAACCGGCGTGATCTCTGCCGTAATGGCGTTAGCCAGCGCCGGGCTCGAAGGTGCGATGGACGCAACACGCCGTGGATCGGCGATCAGGGAGCGGAAGAACGTGAGGGCATTGGTCATATCGTATCGGTTTCGGCGTCAAGCGACATGGATCGCGTTCGCAATGTACTTCAAATCGGGGGCGGTGCGCGAGCAAAAGAAATGCGGTTTTTGTGGCTGACGTTCTTGACAGCTATCGTCCGCGGGCCCCGCGCGGGTTGCCCCGTGCCCGTCTGAATACCTGGGCTTTGGGCATGGGAGGGGAGGGCCGGTTTGCGGCGCCAGGCCGGGGCGCTTTGGTCACGGAAATCCGTTTTCCGCAGTCGCCGCACTGATAATAAACGAGGTGCTGCAGCGCATGACTTTGCACGGCTTCTGGGGCCGGCGCGACGTTCTGGCTTTCACAATAAGGACAGCGCATGAACGGGATTTTACGCCGCGGGCCGCGCTGGCGCCACAGCACCACGGTAGCGAGAGAACGGCAGGACACGGGATTTCAGCGAGCGGCGAAGCCAGCCGGACCCGGTCGTCGGAGAAACCCTGGCAAATGAACGGGAAAGAGCGGAATCGTCACGGTGTTGTGCTGGGACTGCAGTTCATTCGACCTTGCGCTGACTCTGGCGTTGGCGTGAGCGGTGAGGGACCGGGGCGAACAAACGACCTGAAAACCGCCGCGGGCCGGAAGTCTTGACTCGGCGCATGCGGCGCGCGCAATCTGGTCCCGCGCCTGCCGCCATCGGAAGGGCGTAGCATCGCGCAGTCAACGTTGCGGTTGCCGATGTCCAAGGGGCGCTCTCGACCAAAGGGGGATCTGGCCATGAAGTACATATCGCTCGTGCCTGTATTTGTTCTCTCCGTGTTTCTTGGCGCCGGCATGCCCAGCGCGTGGGCTCACGAGGACGAAGTTGCGCGACAGGGCGCTCCTCCCGAGAAACTCGGCGCAGTAAACTTCCCCGTCTCCTGCAGCGCCGCCGCACAGAAGGAATTCAATCGCGCGATGGCGTTGTTCCACTCGTTCTGGTTCGATCCCGCGAAAAAATCATTCGCCACGGTGCTGGAGCTGGATCCACAGTGCGCGATGGCGCAGTGGGGCATCGCATTCATGTCCATGGGTAATCCGTTTGCCTGGCCCGCCAACCCAAATGCGATGAAGGCGGCGGCGGCCGCCGCGGCCGAGGCGCAGCGCATCGGCGCCAACAGCGAGCGCGAGCGCGATTACATCGCCGCACTAAGCGTGTTCCTGAACGACTGGGAAAGCATTGACCACAGGCCCCGCGTGATCGCGTTCGAGAAGGCGATGGAAGGCGTTGCGCGGCGCCATCCGCAGGATATCGAGGCGCAGATTCTGTACGCGCTGGTGCTGGACGCCACCGCGCTGCCCACCGACAAGTCCTTTGCCAACCAGCTCAAGGCGGCGGGGATTCTGGAGCCGCTGTTCGGGAAATACCCCAACCATCCGGGCGTGCCGCACTATCTGATCCACACCTACGACTACGCCGAACTGGCGCACAAGGGCCTTCCGGCGGCGCGCATCTACGCCGGAATCGCGCCATCGGTTCCGCACGCGCTGCACATGCCCTCGCATATCTTTTCGCGGGTCGGCCTGTGGGAAGAATTGGTTGAGGGCAACCGCGCCTCGTATCGCGTCGCGATGGGCGAGCTTTCGGAAAAAACGCTGGGTATCGGCGCTTACGATGCGCTGCATGCAATGGATTACATGGTGTTCGGTCATTTGCAGCAGGCGCAGGACAAGGCGGCGCAGCAGATTGCGGACGAGGTCGCCGCGATCCGCAAGGTGAATGTCGAGAACTTCGTTGCCGCGTATGCCTTTGCCTCGATCCCGTCGCGCATCGCGCTGGAACACCGCGATTGGGCGCAGGCGGCGGCGCTCGAGTTGTCGCCGTCCGATCTGGCGTGGAACAAATTCCCGCAGGCGGAAGCGATCCTGGTATTCGCCCGCGGATTGGCCGCAGCGCGCACCGGCGACATCAATGCCGCGCGCCGCGACCAGCAGCGCCTGCAGGCGCTCAAGGACGCGATGACCGCCGCGAAAATCGGTTACTGGGCCGGACAGGCGGATTTTCAGATCAAGACGGTCAACGCGTGGATCGCGCTCGCCGAAAAACGCAATGACGAGGCGTTGCAGTCGATGCGTGCCGCCGCCGAGGCGGAAGAGGCAAGCGACAAGCATCCGGTGACGCCGGGAAACATCGTGCCTTCACGTGAATTGCTGGCGGAGATGCTGATGGAGACAGGCCAGCCGGCGCAGGCATTGGCCGAGTATGAACGCTCGCTGAAGCGAGATGCCAATCGCTTCCGCAGTGTCTACGGCGCCGCTCGCGCAGCGGAAGCCGCCGGCAATTCCGGCGCTGCCCGCGACTACTACGCGAAACTGCAGCGCCTGACCGCGAATCACGATACCGAGCGTCCGGAACTGGCGCGTGCCCGGGAGTTCCTGGCGAAGCGCTGACCATGTAAATGCGCGCCCACCCGGAGCGCTTGAAGTGCCTGCCGCTGACCGTTGGAGGCCGTTCAGTGCAGTTGCGGTTTTTTGAGGAAATCGTTGCGATCGGCGGAGCGCAAGCGCGCGCGCACCAGATCGCCGTCGCGTCCCAGCGTGAGCGGAATTTCGGTGCCCGCGGGCCCCAGGCTCCACACCTTGCGAAAAAGATCGGCGAGTGCGGTGACGCGGCTGCCCGCCACTTCGAGCACCAGATCGCGCTGGCGCACGCCGGCACGAGCCGCCGGACCGTTGTCGGCGATCCCGGCAACCACGAGCTGCCCGTTGGCTTCCATCGTGTACATTCCCAGCCACGGACGCGGCGGGCGATTGGCGCCGCCGAACTTGAGCAGATCCTCGAGTAGCGGTTCCAGCAGATCGATCGGCACCGCCATGTTGCCCTGAACCTTGCGGCCGTTGTGGTTTTCCTCGATCACCAGGGAACCGATGCCGAGCAGCCGTCCGTCCCTGCCGACCACTGCCGCACCACCCCATTGCGGGTGCGCCGGCGCAGTGAACAGCGCTTCGTCGAGCACGTACTCCCAGTAACCGGCGAACTCGCGCTTGGCGATGACTTTTGCTTTCAGTGCGTGCGCCCGTCCGCCGTGGCCGATCACGATCACGTCGTCACCGGCCGCGCACGACGCGGTCGAACCGCGCTGCAGGAACGGGGTGTCGAGCCGGCCGAGCGGCTGCACCAGACCGAAACCGGTTACCTGGTCATAGGCCAGCGGATATCCCGCGACCGCCGCGCCGCTGTTGGTCGTCAGCCATACCGCGCGCGCCTCGGTGATGAGATAGCCGATGGTGAGCACCAGCCCGTCCTCGTGGATCACCACGCCGTTGCCGATGCGTTCGGTGCCGAGAATCGAGGCGGTGAACGCGTCTTGCGGAACCTCCGCACGCAGCATGACCACGGCGTCCAGCGCCGCGTCGAGGTCGAAGCGGACCTCTGCGGTGTTCGGTTGCGCGGCCTCGGGAAAGGCCCAGTTGCCCTGTTCTGCCATGTCTGATTGAAGTGATGCGAAGCGCGCCCGCGGTTGCCGGCTGTGTCAGGTCAATGTTACGCGACTCGTTACCGCAGCAGCCGTCCCGGGAGCGCGCCGGTATGCTCGTCGTCGCACAGGGTCTCGGTGCCCGCGACAAACGTGTGCCTGTAACCTTGCGCCCGCTGCGTGAGGCGCCGTCCGCCGGCAGGCAGGTCGTAGACCACTTCGGGCTTGCACAACCGCAAGCGTTCGAAGTCGATGACGTCGAGGTCGGCGCGGTAGCCGGGTGCAAGGACGCCGCGGTCTTGCAGGCCGTAGGCCGCCGCAGTTTCGCGGGTCTGCTTGCGCACCAGGAATTCCAGCGGCAACTGCTGGCCGCGGCTGCGGTCGCGCGCCCAGTGGGTGAGCAGGAAAGTGGGCGAGCTCGAATCGCAGATGGTGCAGACGTGCGCCCCGCCGTCGCCCAGCCCCATGATGGTGGCCTCGTCCACCAGCATCTCGCGAATCACTTCGAGGCTGCCCTCGGTGTAGTTCTCGAAGGTGTGCGTCAGCAGGCCCTTGCCTTCATTCGCCATCAGCGCCTCGAGTGCCAGCACCCATGGACCGCGCTTCTGCGCCTGCGCCCTGGCAGCGAGGCTGTTCGAAGTGTGCGGTTCATAGTCGTACGCGTCGTCCAGGACGTAGGTACGTGCGAACGCCTGCCCGATGTTGCGGGTGTGCTCGTCGTCGGGAAGCGCTTCCACCAGCACGCGCCGCAACTGCGGATCGCGTTTGAGCCGCTCGAAGCGCGCGGCGGGCGAAAGGCCGTCCATCGCGGTCCAGGCCGGATGAGTGGAAAACGGATGCGCCGTCGTCTCCAGCCCCATCATCACGCCTATCGGCCGGCACCCGACCTGGCCGTTCACGGAGAGGCCGGACTTGCGCGCTTCGTGGATCTGCGCGCGGGTTTCGCGCCACAGGTCCGGCGCGTTGTTGACCTGCAGCAGCAGCACCGAGAGCGGCCGTTGCGCGACCGCCGCTGCCGAACGCAACGCGTCGAACTCGCCCGGACCGAAATCGGAGTTGACTTCGATGACGCCGCGGCCGGCACGCTTCATCGCTCTCGCCAGGCCGAACAGTTCCGGCTCGCCGGCAGAAAGGCCCGGTGTGAGCCGGCCGTCCCGTGCGCGGTGCTTGATGGTGCGCGAGGTGGTGAGCCCGAGTGCCCCGGCGTGCAACGCTTCCTCGAGCAGCACAGCCATGTGGGCGATCTCCGCATCGGTCGGAGCTTCGGCATGGTCGGCGCCGCGCTCGCCCATCACGTAGAAGCGCAGCACGCCGTGCGGCATCTGCGCGCCGACGTCCATCACCTTGGGTGCCGCGGCCAGAACGTCGAGGTATTCCGGGAAGGACTCCCAGTCGAAACTCACGCCCTCGGCCAGCACCGTGCCGGGGATGTCTTCCACGCCCTCCATGAGGTTGATCAGGTAGGGTGCGGTTCCCGGGCGTACGGGGGCAAAGCCGACGCCGCAATTGCCGAAGATGACCGTCGTCACGCCGTGCCAGGATGAAGGTGTGAGATAGGGATCCCAGGTGGCCTGGCCGTCGTAGTGGGTGTGGATGTCGACGAAACCCGGGGTGACCAGCATGCCCCTGGCGTCGATTTCGCGGCGTCCGCGCCCTATCCGCGTGCCGATCCCGGTGATTGTTTCACCGTCGACCGCGACGTCCGCGTTGCGGCTTGGCGCGCCAGTGCCGTCTACGACGATGCCACCGCAGATGACCAGATCATGCATGCTGGATTCCCCATTGAGATAGAGGTACTAGTGTAGGGC
>JBOIFZ010000404.1:0-10782 GCA_050741735.1 Burkholderiales bacterium | reverse complement strand
TGGAGCTCGCCAAACGGATCCGCGAAAGCGGAGTGGCGCTGACGGCGCGGTGGTCGGATGGAGATTTGCAGCTCGGCGTCGGCGTGGGCGCGGCGAGCGGTTTCGTGACAGTCGGCGTCATCGGCGGGGCTTCACGCCTTGAGTACACGGCGGTCGGACCGGCAGTGAATCTGGCCTCGCGGCTGTGTTCGGAGGCAGCCCATGGCGACGTACTGGTGGACGAGCGCACCACCGAACTGCTCGGTACCGCGGAAATCCGCTCAGCACTGCGCCCATGCGCGCCGCTCAATCTGAAAGGGTTTCGCGATCCCGTGCCGAACTACGCTCTCGCGCTGGCGTAAGAAGTGCCGTGACGGTCGTCACGGCCTTACTGAATCCGCCTTCCCTGTCACTCGTCACTCGTCACCTGTCACCGGTTCAAATGTCGAGCTCCGGGTAGTGGCGAAAGATGCCGTTCTGGTTGAACGGGATGCGCCGCCCGGACGCCAGATACGCGGCGATGTTCGGACGCGCGGCGACATTGTCGTGCAGCGCCACCAGCCCGGGAATGTCGGCCTCCACGCTGGCCATCGACTTCGGAAACGCGTAGCGCAGGCCGGCGATCACCTGGAACATCGAAAGATCGACATAGGTCAGGCTGCGGCCGACCATGAAGCCCCGGCCGGATGAATTGCGGGCGAGAACCAATTCAAAATACTCGAGGAATATCGGCAGCCGGTCGCGGGTGAAATGCTTCGCCCTGCGGCGGGACTCCGTTTTCTGCTCGCGGTAGTACAGGCTGCCCGCGATCGGATGATGCGTGTCGTGGACCTCCACCAGGAAGTCCGTGACAGTGAGCTGCAACTGGTGCGCCCATAGCCGGCTCGCTTCCGCCTTCGGAACCAGACCCAGGCGCGGCCCGATGTACGACAGGATGTTGGCAGTCTGGCCGATCACCAGTTCGCCGGCTTTGAGGAATGGCGGCGCGAACGGCGGTCGCTCCGCGATGTGACTCTCGAGAAAACGCATCAACGCCGGGACGCCTTTGTTGCGTCCCGATAGTCGGGCGACATCCACGTAATCGGCGCCGGCCTCCTCGAGCGCGAGCCGGACGAACTCCCCGCGGCCCTGAATGGATGGCCAGTAATACAGTTCATAGCGCATACCGAAGTCCTCCAGGGAAGATCTGCGCATTGCCCGCGATGGGCGTTGCGCATGGCGCAAATCCGACGCAGCAGCCCGGTTTCCCGTGACCGGTTTACTCATCCTTCATCCTTGCCCTTGAATCACCCCGCGCATGAATTTTGCGTTAGCATTATGGTGTCGAACGCGAAAGCCCGGATAAATAACGCGTTCCCATAAGCGATTCAGCGTCGGACGACGCGGCGATCTGGTGCCCCGGCCGGATTGCGCGAGCGCGCAATGGTGCAAAAAGATTAGGAGGAACATATGGAAAGGAGCGCCTACCGTCGACGTGCATTGGAGCACATCTGCATTCCGCACACCCTGTTTGCCGCAGCGTCGCTGTTGATCCTTGCCGCCTGCAATACGTCACCTCCCCAGGATCCTGTCGCCAAAGGGCGACAGATCTTCTTCAACGAAACCTTCCAGGGCAATGGCAGAACCTGCGGGACCTGTCATCCGGCTGAGAATAACCTGACGCTCGATCCCGCGTTCATCGCCACGCTTCCTCCGAACAACCCGTTGTTCGTGGCCGAATTCAACCCGGACCTCAAGAAGAATTTCGAAAATCCCAGGCTGATGCGTCAGTTCGCGCTGATCCTGGAAAACCTGGACGGCTTCTCCGACTTGGACAACAAGTTTGTCATGCGCGGCATACCGCATATGCTCGGGCTTCGGACCTCGGTCGATAGTCCACAGGGACCGCGCACCGGCTGGTCCGGCGATGGCGCGCCGGGGGACGGTTCACTCCGGTCCTTCCCCACTGGTGCAGTCATCCAGCATTTCACCAAGACTCTGAATCGGATCGCGGGGCAGGATTTTCGTCTGCCGACGGAAGAGGAACTCGACGCCATCGAGGCATTCTCGCTTTCACTTGGCCGGCAGCAGGATCTGATCTTGCCCTTGCCCCTGAAGGGCATCGTGCCGAAGCGCGGGCAGGAGATCTTCCTCGACAACTCACTCGGAAAGTGCAACCTCTGCCATGTCAATGCGGGGGCGACCGCCAATTTCGGCGGCGGCAACATCGGAAACGCGAACTTCAATACGGGGGTGGAAGATCTTCCGGATCAGCCCGCCGATCTGAGCGGCGAATTGAATCCGCCCGATGACGGGTTCCGGACCCCGGGCGACGGCACTTTCAATACGCCCCCGCTGGTCGAGGCCGCCGATACGGGCCGGTTCTTTCACAACAACGCCATCGAGACCATCGAGGGGGCAGTCGCTTTTTACGACGGCGAGGCGTTCAACAACTCACCGTCGGGCAAACTGCTGGCTGCTGCAGATCCCAATGGTGTCGGTATCGAAATCGACGGCACCCAGATCGTGGCCATTGCCGCGTTCCTGCGGGTGATCAATGCGCTCGAGAACATCAGGCAGAGCGTCGAACTCCTGGAGTCCAGCCGGAACAAAGGCATTTCCCGTCGCGCGGAGGCGAAGGAACTCATCAAACGCTCGCTCGACGAGACGCAGGACAGCATCCGGGTGCTCGAAGGCGGCGGTTTGCATCCGGAAGCCCTCGCGCACCTTCGGGAAGCGCAGGCGTTAGCGAATAAAGCGGCCCGTAGTATTTTTTCCCGGGATCGCCTGACCAAACAGGCCATCGAAGAACAGAACAAGGCACGGGCTGAACTCGTCGAATCGACCTGACCAGACCGATGCCGATGCCAATGATCACGAACTGAAGGAGGATGCCACTAATGGACAAGCTTTTGTCGGGAGTTGCCGTTATGGGACTCTGGCTCGGTTGTCTGGTGCAGGTTCACGGGCAGGAATTGACCGAGATGTATATCCCGATCGGGCAATCTCCCGGAGTGTCCGGAAAGTCCAGCCTGATAGGCACGATTGACTCGGTCAACCTGCAGAAGCAGACGCTGGCGGTTTCCGGACTTACGGGAATCCAGGCGGTAGTCCTGACCGACCGCACCCGCATCTGGCTGGACCGGACTCAGGCGCGACTGTCCAACCAGGTCGGAACCCTGGCAAATCTGCAAAAGGGGCTGAAGGTCGAAGTGAAATTTCGCGACGCGGATCAGAAGCGAATCGCGGAGTGGGTCAAGGTGCAGGTCACCGAGCCAGGCGCGCCGGCCCGCAATCCGTGACGCGCTCGCAACCGCTTTCGAGGTCCCCGCTCGAATGGAGGCGTCGAATGCAAAGGCGTTGACGCAAAGGATTCTTTTTAATACCTTACTTTCTATACCTTCCCTTCTATACCCCCTTGAGGGGTGCGCTCGACGGGTGCCCTTGAGGAGTACGCAAAGTTAAGAGGAAAGTACGCAAAGAAAAGTCGAAGAAGGAACTCGTTAGTCACCAGTCACCGGTCTTGCTTTTACCTCTTCACGATTGTCACCCCGTCACGCGTCACGGTTTATATTCGGCGCTCGGCCCCCGGTCCTGTTTTTTTTGATCCTTCATCCTTCATCCTTGGTTTTCGCGTCACCCGTCACGGCCTTCAGGTATCGAGCCAGAATGTCCTGCTCAGTCCGGGTACGCTGGTTGGTTAGGCAGGGAAAGCGCAACAACAGCGTCACCTTGCCGGCGTCGCCGAGCCGCACGGTTACGCGCGGATCCGCAGACGGCATCACGATGAACTGCTCGCCCTCCAAATCCCGCAGGGCTTTCTGCGCGGGAGCGACGAATTCGGAGCACACCTCCTTGGCCGCTCCGATGAGTTCCTCTTTCGCCGTTTCAAGGTTTCCGCCCGGCGCGAGCGGGACAGCGACCAGCGCAAGCTGATAGTTGCCCAGACGCGAATGGTTCTTCAGCGCGTGGACGACGTAAAAGCTGTTGGGGAACTGCACCACCCGCCCGGTGAAAAGATGCTCCTCGCTCATCTCCAGCACGGTGGTGGAAAACAGCGTCTGGTCGATGACTTCGCCCTTGATGCCGTTGATCTCGATGACGTCGCCGAATTCGAAACTGCCCGAAGTGGTGCGATGGATGTACCCGAGTATCGAGGTCAGCAGCTCTTTTCCGCCCAGCACCAGCGCCACGCTCAACGCCGCAAATGTCAGCGCGGCAGCGCGCAGCTCGGCGCGCCAGATGAACACCAGCGCGATCAAGGCGACAAGAAACGAGAAATTGCGCCAGAACACCGACGCACGGAGCTTGGTCTCCCGGGACAACCACCCTCTGCCCCGCAACGCTGCCGAGATGACGATGTTGGCGAGAATCACCGCCGCGACAATGACGATCGTGCCGACGATTTCCGGTCCAAGTCCGGCGAGAAAGGATTCGGATTCCATGTTCCGCTGAAAGAACTTCCAGGTCAGGCAAAGCCACACGGCCTTGCCGCAGACCCGTCATTCTAGCGAATGAAACACAAAAGGTAAGAGGGCAGAGAAAGCCGGCCGATGGCCGGCACTAAAATCGTTGACGCAAAGGATTCTTTTTAATACCCCCTTGAGGGGTACGCAGAGGAAAACTGAATTGCCGGGAAAAGGCTAGAGCAAAAAGGGAAAGTAACGGCGAATCAAAGATTCTTGATGTCACTTTTCACTTTCACATTTGCGCTTTCATCTTGTGTTCGCTCCTCACACACCACGCAGCTCTGGCTTTTCCCCGTCACTCGTCACTTGTCACCTGTCACTCGTCACTGGCTTCCCGAGTCCTCGCCTTTTCTCGCCCCTCAGTCCTCAGTCCTGCTTTTCTTGCTTTTGAAGAGCTGCCCCGGCTCGACGCCGAGGGCGCGGCGCACCGCATCCTCGACGGTTTCCAGCCACACGAATTCCAGCTTCTCTCGCGCGGCCGCGGGCACGTCCTCCAGGTCTTTCTGGTTGCGCTTGGGCAGCATCACGGTCTTGATGCCGGCGCGCAATGCCGCCAGCACCTTCTCCTTCACGCCGCCGATCGGCAGCACCAGCCCGCGCAGTGAAATCTCACCGGTCATAGCCACGTCGGATTGCACCGGCTTGCCGGCAAGCAGTGACACTAGCGCCACGAACATCGCCACGCCTGCACTCGGGCCGTCCTTCGGCGTCGCGCCCGCGGGCACGTGCACGTGCAGGTCGGTCTTCTCCAGTGATACGCCGCTATACATCTTCACCAGCGTCAACGCCGCCTGCGCCGATTCCTTCATTACCTCGCCCAGTTGCCCGGTGAGGATGAGTTTGCCGGATCCCGGAACGCTGGTCGCTTCGATGAACAGGATGTCGCCGCCCACCGGCGTCCAGGCGAGCCCGGTCGCCACACCCGGCACGCTGGTGCGCAACGCGATCTCGCTCTCGAACTTGCGCGGGCCGAGGATGGCGTGCAAATCCGCAGCATCCACGGTCACGCTTTCGGCCTGCCCTTCAGCGATCTTCATCGCCGCGGAACGCAGCACTGCCCCGATCTCGCGTTCCAGGTTGCGCACGCCGGCCTCCCGCGTGTAGTCGCCGATGATGGCCTTGATCGCGGCATCGGTGAGTGTCGCCTGCTCCGGATTGAGGCCGTTGGCTTCGAGTTGGCGCTTTACCAGATAGCGCCTGGCGATTTCGAGCTTCTCTTCCTCTGTGTAACCCGGGAGCTGGATCACCTCCATGCGATCGCGCAACGGCCCGGGTATCGTGTCTAGCACGTTGGCGGTGGCGATGAACATCACGCGCGACAGGTCGAAGTCCACGCCGAGATAGTTGTCGCGGAATTTCGAGTTCTGTTCCGGATCGAGCACCTCCAGAAGCGCACTCGACGGATCTCCATGGAAGCCGCCGGCGCCGAGCTTGTCGATTTCGTCCAGCATCAGCACGCCGTTGCGCGATTCCGCGCGCCGGATCGCCTGGATGATGCTGCCCGGCAGCGCCCCGATGTATGTACGCCGGTGGCCGCGGATCTCCGCCTCGTCGTGGGTGCCGCCCAACGCCACGCGCTGGAACTTGCGCCCGGTGGCGCGCGCGATGGACTGCCCGAGCGAGGTCTTGCCCACGCCCGGCGGGCCGACGAAGCACAGGATCGGACTTTTTCCCTCGGGATTGAGCTTTTTCACCGCAAGATATTCGAGGACGCGGCGCTTGATCTTCTCCAGGCCGTAGTGGTCCTCGTCGAGCACCTTTCTCGCTTCCGCGATGTCGATCGGCTTTGCCGGCTCCGCCTTCCAGGGCAGCTCGCTCAGCCACTCCAGATAGGTGCGCACCATCGAACCCTCGGCGCTGCCTTCGCCCATTCTCCGCAGGCGTTTGAGCTCCTTCACGGCGTGCTTGTGCACGTCCTCGGGCATGCCGGCCTCGTCGATGGCCTTTTTCAGCTCCTCGATTTCGGCGGCGGTTTCCTCGCCCTCGCCAAGCTCTTTCTGGATCTGGCGCATCTGTTCGCGCAGCACGTGCTCGCGCTGGCGCTCATCGAACTCCTTGCGGGTCTTGTCGCCGATCTCCTTTGACAGCCTCAACACCTCGACGCGCTCGCCCAGCAACGCCAGCACCTTGTCCAGGCGCCGCTCGAGATCGAAGGTTTCGAGCACCGCCTGCTTCTCTTCGTTCTTCACGTCCAGCAGGTTGGCCACCATGTCGGCCAGCAGTGCGGGCGAGTTCATCGCCTGCACCACGCCCGCGAGTTCGTCCGGGACGTTCGGCAGCAACTGGATGGCCTCGACCGCGCGCTCCTTCAATTGCAGGAAACGCGCCTCGATCTCGGGGCTGGATTCTTTCGCGGTCTCGACCAGCGCCACGCGCGCCACCATGAACGGCCAGCCGTCGAGGAACTCGAGCACCCGGAAGCGCGACTGTCCCTGGATCACCAGGTGGTGCGCGCCTTCGGTGCCGGTGATGTAGCGCACCACCTGGCCGGCCGTGCCGATCCAGTGCAGGTCGTCCGGGCTGAGTTCGTTCTTCTCCGGGTCGCGTTGCAAAAGAAAACCGACGCGCCGTTCGCTGCGGGCCGCTTCCTGCGCCGCGGCGACCGAGGACGCGCGGCCGATCGTGACCGGCGACATGATGCCCGGGAACAACACCGCGTTGCGCAGCGGAATGATGATCAGCGCGTCCTCCGGCAGCGGTTTCAATGCCGCGGCGGCGCGCCCGGATTTGGGCGCCGGTGCGGACTTGCCGGCGTCGTCCGGCGAAAGCATTTCCTGCATCGTGGGCCAGACATTCATGAAGACTCCTTCTTGCTGAAAATGAGCGTGAGACACCCGTCCTGCATCTTCCTGCCGGCAAGGGCGAGTGCCCGTGTGGGCAGGCCGATCCGGCGCTCGAAGCGCCCGTACGGAATTTCCAGCGCGTGGATGCGCGCCGCGCATTCCCTTTCGGATGAGCCGAGCGGGAATGGCCTGTGTGCGGATATGGTTATGGCACCGGATTCGAGCTTCACCGCGACCGAATCCGCAGCCGCGCCTGGCAGCGCCACGTGCACCCAGACCGCGTCGGCGGTCTCGACGACGTCCACCGGCGGCTCCCAGGCAGGCGCTTCGGCCGCAGCAGGGCGAATGAACTGCCGGTGCAGCCGGTCGGCTTGCTCCAGCAGCGAAAGGGCTTCGCTCCACATCAGGCGGGAAAGGTCGCGCGAGGTCATCCAGCGGTCTCCGGGGGCTCCGTAATGAACCCTAGATGGCGGCGATCAGGCGGGAATCAAGTCGTGCGGTCGTTAGGGGAAAATCAGGTTGAATCAGTGGCCTGGGTCGGAGCGCACAACCACGACCCGGTAGAGTTGCTCGTTATAGCGGGGCCGAGGTTCGAGGGCCGAGGTTCGAGGGCCGAGGACTGAGGATCGAGGACTGAGGACTGAGGATCGAGGACTGAGGATCGAGGACTGAGGTTCGAGGGCCGAGGGCCGAGCCCCGAGTCCCAAGTCTTGCCTTTACGTCGTCACGGCCTTCACGACATTCACGACATTCACGCCATTAGCTCCGGCGTAACGTTGGCTTCGCAAACGTTAGCCTTCACTGCAACAAGCCCGCAAAGCGGGCGTGTTGTCACGGCATTCACGGTAGTCACGACAGTCACGGCACTTACGGCCGTCACGGCCTTCACGACAGTCACGATAGTCACGACCGTCACGGCCTTCACGGCCCTGCTACGGATTTGCCTTCAAGTACTCGATGATCTTGCGCCGGATTTCCGGACTCTTCTGGCTGTAATACATGTACGTTCCGGGCACCATGGTCTGCGAACTGGTGATCCATCGGTCGAGAGATTCCTCATCCCACGCCATGCCGTTCATCTTCTTCAGGAATGTATTCGAATACTGATAGCCCTTCACGGCACCGGCGGGCCGCCCGATCACCCCTCGCAACTGCGGTCCATACAGCGGCACAACGGCGACACGCTCGGGCGTGGACGCATTCTCTCCGGGCAAAGTTCCGGTTGCCGTTTCCGGATTCCAGCGTGGTGTCATCGGAACGTCCGCCATCATTGCTCCGGTCACTTGCGGGATTTCCGCGCGCGCCAGTCGCCACTGCGACCCGACGGGTGCTAGCTCACCCGTTGCAGGTTGCGCGATGTTGCCGTGGCACACCGCGCATTGCTTGTCGTACAACTTCTTGGCTTCCGCCAGATCGTCATCCTGGGCGCTCGCGCTTGCCGCAACGAACAACGCCAGGAGCAAACCGGCACCCACCGTCCTCGAGCCCATGACCAGCCTCCTCTTTGCCAAGTGATTCGATAACAGAAACACCCGCGTCTGCTTCGACTCCATACAGCCTCAAAAATGCTCCCCGGAACACTGAAAGCCCTTGACCTGGATCAATAAAAAGAATGCTGCCGCCGAAACGCGCATGAGGCAGGCGTTCCACGGAAGCTCTCGCATGGCGCAGATCTGCGCTTCGCACATTTGCGGGTGAGCCTCCATTGAAGCAGGACCGGAGACCGTGATGAATTTCACGGCATTAGCTCCGGCGTAACGTTGGCTTCGCAAACGTTAGCCTTCACTGCAACAAGACCGCAAAGCGGGCGTGTTGTCACGACAGTCACGGCCTTTGCGACCATCACACCAATCTTGCCTGCACCCGCTGGCGCACAAGATTCACGTTCTGCCGGAACGCGTAGAGGTTGTCCGCATATGCGAGCGGCGTATTGATGCGGTTGACTGAGCGTTCGATCTCCTCCAGCCGCTGCAGCAGTGCCCTCAGTTTTTCCGCCGGGGGATCATCTTCGAGTTCGAGTTCGACTTCCTTAAGCCGAGCGTACCAGCGATAGATTCGCGAACGCACGCGCCAGCGGTACACCGGCGGAATGATCTTCGTGAGCGGCAACAGCAGCGCCAGCGCCGGCAGCAGGATGATCCACAACCGGTCCACCATAACCGCCATCCAGTAAGGCAGGTAACGCTGCAGGAACGGCGGCCCGTTCCTGTAGTTGCGCTCCGCCTCGCTGCTCAGCGGGAACTCGGAGTTCAGCGGCGCCGGGAATTCGCCGATCTTGCTCAACAACCCCGGGTCACCGTGGATTTCCCTGGCGGCACGCATCAGCAGGAATGCCAGCGCCGGGTGCAGCGTGTCGCGAGCTAGCAGGTTGGCGGTGGGTGAAACCAGCGTCACGTCCCGCGCCGGGTTGTTGCTGACGAAGTCGAACACGCCTTGTGGCAGGGTCAGCATGGTCAGGTAGGGAAAGCGGCGCGTATAGGCTTCCGCGCGCTCGAGGCTGAGCATCCGGATGCCTTGGGCAGAAACCAGTTGCTCGACCAGCGGCGACTCCGGCGGACCCACGATGAACACGGCATCGAGCTTGCGTTGCAGCAGCATTTCGTTGGCCTTCAGGCCGCTCTCGGGCAGGAGCACGGTCGGCGGCATAACGGTGGCGTTGACCGCCAGCAGTTGCAGCGCGAGCGCACGCGAGCCGCTTTCTTCGGGTCCGATCGCAAGCCGCTTGCCTTTCAGGCCACCGAAATCTCGAATCTCCGCACCACGGTAGAACACCCACAGCGGTTCGTAATAGATGCTGCCCAGCGAGCGCAGATTCGGCGCATTGGCGGCAAAGGCCGAGCCGCCCTGGAAGAACCCCACTTCCACGCCGGATTTTTCGTCCAGCAGGCGGCTGACGTTTTCCTGCGAGCCGGCCGAAACGCGCAGATCGACCGTGACCCCATCGCGCGCCAGGATCTCCTTGTAGCGCTGGGCGAACATGTGATAACCGCTGTCCACTGCGCCGGTCGCCATCACCACGCTGTCCGGCGGCGCCGGCTCAACGAAATGGAATGCAAGCACGAGTGCCAGTACCGCGGCAACCACTGCCGGCGCGACCGCCATCCAGAGATCGCGCGCACTGATTCGCCGGAACGATTTGCCGATCATGCGGTGATTGTAGCCGCAGACCACGGAACAGGCGCGACGACCGAATGAGGTGCAGGCGCGAGGACTGAGGACTGAGGACTGAGGGCCGAGGACTGAGGTTCGAGGACTGAGGACTGAGGACTGAGGTTCGAGGGCCGAGGACTGAGGATCGAGGACTGAGGACTGAGGACTGCGGTACCTTGCGCCTTTGACTTTCACCTTTCTCCTTTAACCTTTCACCTTTCCCTTTTTCGTTTTCCTCTCGCCTTTTCTCAGCCCTCAGTCCTCAGTCCTGCTTTTTCATCCTTCATCCTTGCCCTTCCCTCCCTTCCGCCAATCACGGCGTAGGTCACGACCGGCTCGCCGATGCCTTTGACCGGTACGGCGGGCATTGGCATCAGCTCGAAGCGCGGATCGAGCTGCTCGCGAACCGATTCGGTGAGCAG
>JBOIFZ010000403.1:0-2935 GCA_050741735.1 Burkholderiales bacterium | reverse complement strand
CGTAAGCCTCCGGCGAAGGCCGCCTTGCGGTGATGTTTGAAGATAGCTCTTGTTGGTGCGTTGGGTCGCGGCAGGAGTTGTTCCGTGGGTATGTCTGGAGATAGGCCTTCGCGCCGGTACGACGTGGTTGCTGAAACACGGCGGCGGTGGAGCGAGGGCGAGAAGCGGTCGATCGTCGAGGAAGCGTCGGGCGCCTGCACCAATGTCTCGGCGGTGGCGCGCCGTCACGGAATGAAGCCGAGCCTGCTGTTCCGCTGGAAGAAGGAACTCGGCACGGCGGGCGCGAAGCCTTGCGCCTTCGTGCCCATGGCCTTGGCGGCGCCGGAGAGGCCCATGCCCCTGGCCGTTTCCGAACCTGCTGGGCCTGCTGTGTCGCGGAGCGATATAGAAATCGAGCTCGCGAACGGGCGACGTTTGCGGGTCGGGGCAAAAGCCGACATGGCGGCGTTGCAGCGGATCATCGCCATTCTGGAGGCGTGATGATCCCCGTGCCCTCAGGCGTCCGGGTGTGGCTGGCGACGGGTCACACGGACATGAGAAAAGGGTTCGCGTCGCTCGCCCTGCTTGTCCAAGAGACCCTGAAGACCGATCCGCATGCCGGCCATCTGTTCGTGTTCCGCGGCAAGCGCGGCGATCTGGTGAAGATCATCTGGCATGACGGGCAGGGCGCGTGCCTGTTCTCGAAGCGGCTGGAGCGCGGGCGCTTCATCTGGCCGGCGGCGTCATCATCAGGCACGACCGATGGGGCCGTGACAATCTCTCCGGCGCAGCTCGGCTACATGCTCGAGGGGATCGATTGGCGGGCACCGCAGAAAACGTATCGGCCAGAAATCGCAGGGTGAGATCGCGGGCTGATCGGGGCGGGCTCGTGTGCCCATCACGACTCATGCCGTGGATTATTGTCATGCCACTGGTTGCGAGCCCTGCGAAGCAGCTATTGTGCTCGCATGGCATTCGACCCGGCGAAAATCCCTGACGATATTGCGACGCTCAAAGCGCTGCTGGGTGCAGTCCACGCGGCACGGATCGCCTCGGATCAGCGGGCCGATAAGGCCGAGGCCCGCGTGAGCGACCTCGACGCCGAGATCGCAAACCTGAAGCTCACCATCGCGAAACTGCAGCGTGCCGAGTTCGGCGCGTCCTCCGAACGGGGTTTGAAACTGCTCGACCAGCTCGAGCTGCAGCTCGTCGAACTCGTTGAAAAGGTCTCTCAATCGAGGACCGCCGCCGAGATCGCCGCACCACCGCCGGCAGCAACCGAAAAGCCGGCTCGGCGTCCATTGCCAGCTCACCTCCCGCGTGAGCGCATCGTACACACGGCGGCGACCACTTGCCCCTGCTGCGGCGGCGCGCTGCGCAAGCTCGGCGAGGACATCACCGAGGCGCTGGAGTTGGTGCCGGCCAAGTGGAAAGTCATCCAGCACGTGCGTGAGAAGTTCTCGTGCCGCAGGTGCGAGGCGATCACCCAGGCCCCCGCACCGTCGCATCCGATCGCACGTGGTCGCGCCGGGCCGTTGTTGCTGGCACAGGTTCTGTTCTCGAAGTATCGCGCGCACCTGCCGCTGAACCGCCAGAGCGACATCTACGCCAAGGAAGGCGTCGATCTCGACGTGTCGACGCTGGCCGATTGGGTCGGCGCGTGTACGGCGACGCTGATGCCGCTCGTCGATGAGATCGAGAAACACGTGCTCTCAGCGGAACGCATCCATGCCGACGACACGACGGTGCCTGTGCTCGCCAAGGGCAAATGCACGACCGGGCGGCTGTGGACCTACGTGCGCGACGACCAACCCTTCGGTGGTCAAGCGGCTCCGGCAGCCCTGTTCCACTATTCGCCCGACCGCGGCGGCGAGCATCCCGAGAAGCATCTGGCTCGTTACGCTGGTATCATGCAGGCCGACGCTTACGCCGGCTACAACGGCCTCTATGTCGAGGACCGCAAACCGGGGATGATCTATGAGGCGGCCTGTTGGGCCCACGGCCGGCGCAAGTTCTTCGAGCTTGCCGAGCTGCAGAAGTCGCCGGTCGCCATCGAAGCCGTGCGCCGTATCGACGAGCTGTTCACCATCGAGCGCGAGATCAATGGGCAATCCGCCGATCATCGGCAAAGCGTTCGCCAGGAGCGATCGAAACCGTTGGTCGATCTCCTCGAAAAATGGCTGCGCGAGGAACGGCGAAAGCTCTCCTCGAAAAGCCCGGTCGCGAAGGCGATCGACTACAGCCTCAAGCGATGGCCCGCGTTCGCGCGGTTCCTCGATCATGGCCGCATTTGCATGTCCAACAACGCCGCCGAGCGCGCCGTGCGAGGTATCGCGGTCGGGCGCAGGAACTGGACTTTCTGCGGTTCCGATTCAGGCGGCCAGCGTGCGGCAGCGATCTACACGCTGATCGAGACCTGCAAACTCAACGACGTCGACGCCCGCGCCTGGCTCGCCGACGTCCTCTCACGGCTCGCCGATCACCCCGCCAAGCGCATCACCGAACTGCTGCCCTGGAACTGGAAGGCCGAGTGCCAGCAGGCTCAAGCCGCCTGATCCAGCCCGACCTTACCTGCGGCCTTCACCGGATGCGTACGATGGAAAGGTGCCGCTGCGGCTGGTAAGCGAGAAGCGTCAAAGAGCGAGAATTGATATAACCATCTTTGATGCCCTTCATGATGACGAAGGGGTGCATCATTGGTTCCGAAAATCTGTACTTATATTTGCGAGATGTCCCTCTGCGCACAAGGACGTTTCCCCGCTCCGGCGTTGTGAATGCCTTTAGCTGGTCGTCGAACGTTGCGATCGAGACCTTCCTTTTCAGGATTTGTGCAAGCGGTTCACACACTGCTTGCGCCGTAAAATGGCCAGCCTCATCATCTGGCACGGCAAGTGCACAAGCTAGAAGTATCGGACGATACAATGCTTCCTGTCGGTTGCTATGGACCGCTAGCGCA
>JBOIFZ010000402.1:0-3885 GCA_050741735.1 Burkholderiales bacterium | reverse complement strand
CACCCGGCCTCCACGCAGGTGCACATGACGGCGGCGCTGCTACTGAGGTTGATCCGGGAAGTGGCGCAGATCGCCAGCATCAAGGAGGAGGCTGTGCCGACCGCACCAAAGATCCGCGCATTGGCCGCCGGAATGAAAGAACGCAAAGTGCCGATCTTGACCGGACTCGGCGCACTCTATGGAATGTTCGACCTGCAGGCCGGTTCGGCGGGATTCAACACCGGCTTCGCGTTTCCCGAAGTGCTGATGGCGATGGTGAAAGCTGCCCATGCAGGCGAATGGGGAAAAGCGCAGCAGATCTATACGCGTTTCCTGCCGCTAATCGTGTTCGAGCAACAGCCGGGGGTCGCGGTCAGGAAGGAAATTCTACGGCTGAGGGGCGCGCTCACCACCAGCAAGGTCCGTCATCCCGGCGCCGCGCTGCAACCGGCAACTGCGGAACAATTGCGCAGGCTGATCGATGCCCTGCTGCCCGGTCAGGATCTTTCCCGACCTGTTTCTCTCTAGACCTTCACCGCAGAGGCGGTGAAGGTTAAGTGCGCTTATGCGGTGAACGTTTTGATCCTCCGTTGGTCAGGCAATGGCTTTCACCACGTCACCGCTGACCACCATTCGATCGCGCCCGGTGCGTTTGGCTATGTACAAGGCATTGTCCGCCGCCTCGAGAATTCCTTCGGCATCCCTTGCATGGGACGGAAACTCGGCCACACCCAGGGATGCCGTGACCGGCGGCAGCAAATGCCTCTGGTGCGGAATTTCCAGCCCGCGAATGGCTTCCAGGATCTGTTTGCCCCTCTCTTTCGCGGACTCCAGCGGCGCATCCGGCATCAGGATCACGAACTCCTCGCCGCCGAAACGGCAGGCGACGTCGCTGCCGCGCACCTGCGTCTGCAGCAACTGGCCAATGGCGCGCAGTACCGAATCGCCGGCCTCGTGCCCGTACTCGTCGTTGTAGTTCTTGAAGTGATCGATATCGAGGATAAGGAGCGAAGCCGGCCCGCCCCTGCGGCGGGAACGCATGATCTCCTGGGCCAGGCCGGCATCCAGGAAACGCCGGTTGAACAGCCCGGTCAGGGGATCGCGCAGCGCCTGGTGACGCAGGGTACTTTCGGTTTTCCGGATCTCCACAAGGTTGAGCCACAGCGTGTACAAAACATAGACCAGCAATGCCAGGCCGAGGAGCGTAACGGCCCAGAAACTCGCGCGCGCCGTCGTCACGGTTTCCTGCACGCGGCTTTCCTGTATCGAAAATACGCGCGCCTCGCCGCTGCGGAACTCGCCGATAAGTTTCCTTATCCTGTCCATGGTCCGCTTGCCTTCGTTGGTCATGGTAAGTTTCTGCGCGGCGGCAAATCCGGAGCGCCGGCGCAGTTCAATCGACGTCTGCAGCTCGCGGAATTTGAGGAACACCAGCGCCTGAAGCGCGTCGAGCCTGCGATCCCAGTTCGTATCGTGCGGCGTGTCCTGGTAAAGCTCCATGAAGGTGGGGGTCAGGCTGGTCAGCGCTTCGTTGTAGGCTTCGAGGTAGTCGGCATTGCCGGTGATGATGAAACCGCGTTGGCTGGTCTCGGCATCGACCAGCCGCCCCTGAAGTTCAACCACGAGCCGCGAGGAGTTGAGAGCTCGCGCAGCATTCCGGGAATGTTCGACAAGATACATGCCGTTGCGGTACGTGATGGCCGCATCGGTGATCAGGACAATGAACAACACCAGAAGGCCGATCGCGGGATTAAGAGTCAACAGCCACCTGCGCATGATTCAGTCCCGATGCCGCATGCATACCAGATGCGGAACATATTTCCGGCAGCAAAGAATGCCGGCTTCAGGGATTCTCGAGTTCCGCAGACCGGTCTTCATAGGCCTTCAACATGCATTCGACTTCGTTGCACACATCGCGGATTTCTGAGGTCCATCGGCGCTGCGTTTGCATGAGCGCGGAAGGGTCCGCACCACGGCGGATGGCCTCGCGAAACGCATACGCCATGCGCTCTTCCGCCAGCGCAAGCCGGCTGTTCGAGCACAACATTTTCTCGGCATTGGACCTGGCCCTGCTGCAGTCCAGTGCCGCCGCTGCCGGAACCGGTGCGGCGAGCATGATCGCAACTGTGGCCAGCAAACAATTCCTCATTAATTCCTCGACTTACGTCTTTCCGGAAGGGCGGGTGAGTGATCCGACATTTTAACGCGGCAGGACCGATTCGGACCGAGCTCGTGGTCTTAAATTTTCATGCTGAAACGACTGCGACAGATGTCCGGCCACGTATGCCGCTGTTTTGCGCAAACGACTTTGCGTCAGGCAAGCAGCAGGCGGCCGCCGACAAGCTTGGGAACCGCGACGAGCGTGCTGAGCTCCGCAGCGAAATGCACTTCGTGCGTAAGCCCGCGCTCGATCATCATCCGGCCGACACGGGAACGCAATAGGCAGTCGGCAGCATCTTCGGCGCGGAACAGGCTGCGTGCGGCAAGCGCCGCATCCGAGAAATCGCTGCTTTCGTTCAATGCGTTCGACAGCAGATCGACGAGATAACCGGCGCCGTAAAGGTCTTCGAGATTGACCATGCCCATCGAACCGGAACAGACGATCAGGACGGTCTGCCCGGGATGGCTCCTGAGAACGCGTTCGACCACCGCTTCGCCGTTCAGAAGCGCTGCTGCATAAACGTGCTCGGCGTGCGAGGACTGCCGCAGCGCCACCGTGCCGTTGGTGGTGGAGTAGATGAGCGTCCTCCCGGCGATGTCTTCCTTCAGCAACGCGAGCGGCGTGGGCGACGCAAAACCCGGCAGGGTCTCCGCGTACAACTCCCCGGCGAGCACGTAGCTGCCCTTCGGGTGCTTCTGCGCTTCTGCATTCGCACCGGCTTCGTCCAGCGTCGGAATCACCTCGGTGGCCCCGTTGGCGAGCGCGGTGATGATGGTGGAAGTGGCGAACAGCACATCGAGCACGATCGCCACCTTGCCTTCGAGGCGCTCGTGATCGAGATCTTCCTTGCGAAAGAGGACATGGACTTTGTGCTTGAACAGATCGCTCATTTGGCCAGGCTCCCGGGGTTGCGGCGGCGGAACATGCCGAAGCCTTCCATGGTCATGACCTGCTCTCCGTTCTGATTGAATACTTCCCAGCGGGTCTTGACCAATCCCATTTCGGGCCTGCTTGCTGAGGCACGGACCTCGAGCGTCGTGCGCTGCGCGCGGATGGTATCGCCCGGACGCACCGGCTTCAGCCATTTGAGATTGTCGATGCCGGGCGAACCCAGGCTGGCCGCGTCGAGCATGTAGGAATCGCACATCATGCGCATCACCAGCGCAACCGTATGCCAACCGCTGGCGATCAGGCCGCCGTACAGCGAGACCTTTGCCGTCGCTTCGTCGACGTGGAACGGCTGCGGATCGAATTGCTTCGCAAAGGCTATGATCTCGTCCTTGTCGACTCGCTTCTCGCCGATCTGGTGCGTTTCACCGACCTTGAAATCTTCCCAGTAGTACTTGTACAACACAATTCCCCCTAATAAACCTTCGACGCAAAGGCGCAAAGACGCAAAGGAAACCCTAAGGAAAAAAATGATTGGTGGAAAGATTTGGGACTTCGCTCAGCCGCGATTGGGTCGCATTTTGCGTGAGCACCCCGACTGCATGCCGCATCGTTCCAGCAAATGTGAACGACCCCGGTGATTCATCCCAGTTATCGCCATTTTTTTTCGTTTTCCTTCGCGCCTTTGCGTCTTTGCGTCGAACGAACTTAAATCTTCACCCAGGTTTTGCGGGGCGCCTTGAGTTGTGCCGCGGGCTTGTCTTCCTTCATGGTGGCGAAGCGCTGCCGCTGATACGCAGCGTTGCCGAAAAGAACGTCGATCGCGGTGAGCCTCTTGAAGTAATGGCTGACGTTGA
>JBOIFZ010000401.1:0-6738 GCA_050741735.1 Burkholderiales bacterium | reverse complement strand
GTCAATACGCAGGGAGCGCGCGGAGGCTGAATCGATTTGCAACTTGTCCTGATGACATGCAGGAAACAAGATCTAACAGTTTGTTGAAATTCGGCGCATTTTGAGCGCCGACTGAACCGTATGAATGGGTTGGATTTGGCTGATCAGTGCCTTGGTGCCTCCCGCAAGCCTGTTTTGCTTGCTCGGGAGGCCGTTTGTGGTTCAATTTGCGCTCATCAGAGACACCTCTCCCGTCGCTTACCCCGAAGCTTCGAAGAGCCGAGGCAGGCGGCGCAGGTTCACCACCGTCATCGCCAGCGTGAACATTTGCTGAGTACGCTCCAAGCCCCGCACGTTGAGCTGCCGAAGCCGTCCGTGTTGCTTGGCATCCCCAAAGATCGTCTCGATCAACTTGCGGATGACTTGGCTGACCGCGTAACCGGGATGCCGAGTCGTGCGCTCATCGATGGCGCTCGCACGGTTGGTGGTGTTCTGTGCCACATGCGGTGTGACTCCGATGGCTCGGCAATCCGCAACGAAATCCGCGGTGTCGTAGGCTTTGTCAGCGCCGACGCTCTTGCCGCCTTCGCCGGGCAGATCAGCAAGCATCTCGAGTGCGGCTTCCCGCTCGGCCGTGCCCGTGGCTTGCGTCAGGCGCTCATCGAGCGCCAGGCCGTTTCGGTTCTCCATCAGCACATGCCCCATGTAGCAGGGAATCGCGCCCGCCTTGGCCGATTTGGTGTAAAGCCGCGCATCCGGGTCGGTGGTGCTGGCATGCGTGTCGTTGGTACGTTTGGCGCCTTTGTAGTCCACTTCCGGATTAGCGCGGCTGCCCGACTTGGGCGGGGGTGGCCCGTCTTTGGGCACAAAGCTCTTGTGCGAGGCCCACGCCCGAATCAGCGTGCCGTCCACCGAGAAGTGCTCTGCGGAAAGCAGCCGCCGCGCTCGCGCTTGGGAGATCACTTGACCGAACAACTCGCGCATCACATCGTAATCAAGCAACCGGTCACGATTCTTGGTAAAGGTCGAGTGATCCCACGGGGCATCGTCCATGCCAATGCCCGTAAACCAGCGGAACAGCATGTTGTAGCCCAACTGTTCGCAGATCTGCCGTTCGCTGCGGATCGAGTACAGTGCTTGCAGAATCAGCGCCCGCAGCAACCGCTCTGGGGCAATGGATTCGCGTCCGAACTCGGAGTACATCTGCGCAAACAACGTGTCCATCTCCTTGAGAGCCACGTCCACGATCTCGTGGATCGGCCGCAGCGGATGTTCGGCGGGAACAAAATCGTTCAGCGTCTTCACCGTGAACATGCTCTCTTGCAACACATCGGCTCCGCGCATCACCGCTCTCCGTCTTTTCGTTCGACTTCTACTATGACATCCGCAAGTTCAAAAGATGCGACGAAAATCGAGAGAAATTCAACAGACTGCTAATGAAAAACTCGATGGCCGAACCAAATTCTTACCACCAAGACACAAAGGCACCAAGAAAAACGGGCAGTGTTTCAAGGTTCCCATTTGCATTCCTTGGAGTCTTGGTGCCTTGGTGGTTAAGGTTACGGTTTTTCTCCGTGTACTCTTGGCGTTCTCCGGCAATTTCAACACCCTGCCAACGGCCTCGCCCAGATTGCGCGCAGATCAGCGCTGCCGTTCTCCGAAGCGCGGCCCCGACGGCCTTGCACCGCGGTCACTCTGCCCTCTGCTCTCGCCGCCGCGAAACTGCGGACGTGATTCGACGCGGCCCGCGTCGGCACCGATGTTCTGCTCGACACGCTCCCGGAGCACACCGCCGGACGCTCGCGCTTCCGGGATGACTCGCGGCATCTGCGCGCCCTGCTCCCTCAAAACCTGCGGCCCGGCCGGCGTCATTTCTGCCGACGGCAAGGATGGTGCGGCGCGATCCTGCCGCCATTCGCGCAGCGCGCGTTCCCGAGCCCGATCCGGCATGCGCGACGGCTCAGCGAGCTGGCGCGGCTGCGAACGAACTTGAGGTTGTGTCCGGTCTGGCTCCGGCCTCCGCGTCACTGCAGGATCACGCCTCTGCCGTTCCTGACCCTCCTCCCGCAGGCGTGGAGAATGCCCGGCAAAGGGTGCCTGGCTCCGCGGCCGCGCTGCCTGCGATGATTCGCGCCCGGGATTGATCGGCGCCACGTTCGCGTCCGAACGCCGGTGTGGCGTCTGGATGCGCGGCAAGTCCGCGAAGTTACGGCCGTCCGGATCCCGGCGATTCGAATCCCGCGACTGATTCATCGACAGGTCGTGGCGACCACCGGCCTCCGGGCGTCTCAAGTCGCGCCTCTGGATCGGTGCCAGGGCGGCGCGGTTGCGCGCATCGGCACCCGCGTCTTTCCAGTCGTGCCGCCCTCTGCCATCGCCCAGTTCCTGCCGACGGCCATCCGGACCGCGGACAAAACCGCTTCCCGGCCTGACCTGCGCGTGCGGCCGCGCCCCGTCGTCACGATCGATCGAATCGCGCCGCTGGATCGGCGACAGGTCGGCGCGGTTGCGCGCATCGGCGCCCGCATCCTTCCAGTCGCGCCGCTCTCTGCGGTCACCCAATTCCTGCCGGCGGCCATCCGGACCGACGACAGAACCGCTGCCCGGCCTGAACTGCGCGTGCGGCCGCATCCCGCGGTCCGGACCGATCGAATTGTGCGCACCTGAATGTACCGCCTTGCGGTCCCAGCGACCATAGATGTCGGTAACGCCGTGCGGCCTGCGCTGGCCGCGAACCACATTGCCGATCGCCCCTACATGATGCACCGGCCGATGATTCCAGGCGTGCTGACGCCACGGACCCCAGCAGGGCTGGAAGTGGGGACGCGGCGTCCACGCGTCGAAGCAGCACGGCTGCCACGGGTTCCACCAGTTGTAGGCGATACTGAAACCGAAACCCCAGGTGACCGGAGAGCTGTACCAGACGGTGCCGATCCACGGCCGGTAGTACCAGCCGCTGCCATAGACGACCACGAGGTCGCTGGACACGTAGGACCCGACGTAGCCCGGCGTATAGCCCTCATAGACTATTTCCGACGTCGCGTCGTAGATGCGCACGTAAGTGACGTAATGCAACGGCGAACTGCGCGGAATCGAATAGATCACCGCCGGCACGTAGATTGCCGCCGACCACGGTCCGAAGGGACTCGAGGCGGCGAACCAGACGCCATTGTCCAACGCGAAGAAGGACTCTTCGCTGACCCGGATCACCGGTACCGGCGCGTTGACCGCGGATTGCAGCGAGGTGCCGGGGATCGGCTGAAACAACGGCTCGCCGTCGTAAGTGATCTCAAGGCTGGCGGCGCTGCGCGTCACGGTCGCCACCTGGGGCACGCCGTTGGCGATGACGGCTTCGCGCGCCTGCGGGGTTCCCGGAACGGCCGCGCGCACCGGTGCGGTTGCATGTTCGGGCGGAATTAGCGCGAAATCGCCGGGCAGATTACCGGCCGCCACGTATTCCCAGGGGCCGCGCTGAAGCGCCCGGGCCCGGTACCAGCGGCCGGAGATGAGCACGTAATGATCCTGCGTCCTGAGATCGAGAAAAATTTGGTTGGGCGAGTTGGTGACGTAAAGCAACTGCGTGCGATCGATCGGCGCGTACTGTGCGGGACCATCGGTTTGCAGCAGTTCCGCGGGCTCGGTACTGACGTAGATCGCCGCCGCCGTGTCGAGCGGCTCGCCGTCCTCGACGTCTTCATCGAGCAGGTCCACCTGGTCCTCCTGCACCGCGAGTTGCCTGGCCTTTTCAAGATCGGCGGACGAACTCGCGCTCGCGGTCCACGGCCCCTGCAAACGCTGCGTCTGGCGCCAGTGGTCGATGACGTAAAGGTAATAGCGGGCGGAAGCCGGGTTGTTCAGGGCAGGGTCGTAAAGGATCAGGGCCCGCGTGTTGACGATTCGTTGCAGACCGGTTCCAGGGACTGCGCGCAGCATCGGCGCACCGTCGATCGGCACCAGGATCGCGGCACGTTCGCTGAAAATGATTTTCGGCGGATCATTCTTCAGCGGCTGGCGGCCGGCCTGTTGCACCGCGCGATCGATCGCCATGTCGGTCTGCAGGCGCTCGAGCGGCATCTGCCACGACTTGGCCACGAGTTGCTGCCGCAGCAATTTGAGGTATTCGCCGGCGCGGTCCGCCGCGGTCGGAAAGTCGGCCTTGGTTATCGCCAGTTCGCGGATAGTCACGATTCCGCCGGCGCGGTTCGTTTCGGCACGAGCCGAAATCCACACCATCCCGAAACTGCTCGGCTGTTCGTCCCCTTGCACGTGAACGGCAACCGCGGCACGCCCCTCGAGCCGGTCGCCTTCCCACTTGTCGAACTGCGGTTGATAGACGACGAAGCGGCCACCGTCCGCGCTGATCTGGGTTGGCCACGGCAGAGCAGAAGGCGTAACGACCACCGAGGCCGCATTGGGCCGGTCGTTGGCGTCGTCGTCGATGTCCGCCGCCTCCACACTGAAAGACAACAGGCAAACCAGAACCGCCGGCACCGTGGGAAGATTGGCAAGTCTGCTCATGGCACGCCCTCCTCGAGTATTGATTGCGGCGCTGCTCCGGCCGCATCGTCGTCGCGTATCATGAACTTTTTTCGCGACGCCTGAACAACGTCATGCTAAGGCCGGCGTTGACTGCAGTGCGCGGATGAATTGTCAATTAATGTAACGCTGCCGCTGCGGCCCCTCCCGCAGGAGCGGCAGGGAGAATCCGTGGACGGCTAATGTCGGCGAAGAGCCCGGGTTGCGGATCAGCAGCGGCGTTTCGGCGCCGGCGGCGTCAGGCCGCGGGCGGCGCAATCCGGTACCAGAAATACAGCCAGTAAATCGCCAGGGTCGCTACCATCACCTGAACGCCTGTGCGGGAATGGCGCTTCCAATCGATCCGGATGCCGCGCCGCCGCGTCCACCACGCGCATCGCAACGACCAGCTCCAAATTAGATTGCAATTGTCGGATAATTCCCCTGGGCGGCTCTGCAGTCGTCCCTGACAAGAATGCGGACCAATAAAGAGGGGAACAAAATGCAGATCAAATATATTGCAGCTGCGCTGGTCCAATGGACGAACGCGATGGCGGCGGAAATGCTGATCCGCAACACCCCGGTTCAATGCGCGAGCAAGTGGAAGAAGAAATGATGCGGTCCGCGGCGGGCGCGGCGTGAAACCGGCCATGCTGCTGCTGATCGTTCTGGGCGCGATCTTCGGTCCCGTTTATTTTGCCTACTGCGAGTACCTGAGCGGCGAGACCGCGGAAACGCATACGCTCACCGAGCGCGCCGATCGCTGGGAATTGCCCGACGGCACGATCCTGCGCTTCCGCGGCGGGCTGGGTTACCGGCCAGTTGCGCTGGAACTCACTCCGGAATTGAATTTTTATCGCTTCCGCTTCACATTCGATGTCGTGCGCAGTGAAGCGTCTCCGGAAGATGCGGGCAACGACTATCAGGTGAGCGTGCTGCAGGACGACGTCGGCATTTTCGAGCGCAGCTTCCGCGCCGCGGGCAATGGCGCGATTTCAATAGCGCTCGATCCGATGGAGATCCTTTACCGCGGCAGCTATGTCCTGTTGCTCGAGGAAGTCGGCACGCCGCAGCTACAGGTTGCGGGCGTAAAACTTGAGACGCGCACCAAGGTGGAGAAAATGCGGACGTGGCTGGTCTGGAGCGGGCTGGTCATGCTGGCCTTCGGCGCGGCAATCATCATTCGTGATGTCGTGATGCAATCACTGAAAAAATGAAAGCATTCGACCCCGATCGGTTTCGCGATCTGAGTGCCGCGGTGCTCTCGGACGTCATGGACGCTCTCGGCCTGAGGAACCAGGCGATGCAACCGTTCCTCCGCCCGCTCGACGAAAACCTGGTGCTGTCTGGACGTGCCCGCACCGGGCTGTACATGCCCGCCTACGAGGTGCGCGAAGGCGAGAATCCCTACGAAGTCGAAATCGCGCTGGTGGACGATCTCAAACAGGGCGACGTACCGGTGCTCGCCTGCAATGGCCCGACTCAAAGAATTGCGCCCTGGGGTGAACTGCTGTCCACGGCGGCGCAGGCGCGGGGCGCGGCCGGCTGCATCACCGACGGCCTGGTGCGGGACGTCAGGCAGATCCGCGAGATGCGTTTCCCGGTTTTCCACGGCGGGATCGGCCCGCTCGATACCAAGGGCCGGGCCAGGATGGTACAGCGCGATGTGCCGGTCGAGTGCGCCGGCGTCAAAGTGCGCAGCGGCGACATCCTGTTCGGCGACGTGGACGGCGTCGTGGTCATTCCGCAGGAACGCGCGGCCGAAGTTCTCGCGAAGGCGAAGGAGAAAGTGGCGGCAGAGGGCCGTACACGCGACGAACTGCAGCAGGGCCGTCTGCTGCGCCAGGTGTTCGAGAAATACAGGATTCTCTGAGGCGACCCAACGAAAGGAGAATGAATAATGTACTGGCTGATCGCTGGACTGGTCGTTTTCTTCGGGGTACATATGTTCTCGACTCTGCGCACGGCGCGCGAGAAACTGATCCAACGCCTGGGCGAGAAACGATACAAGGCGGGTTACGCGCTGCTGGCTGTTGCCGGCTTCATACTCATCGTGATCGGGGTCGGCAAGTCCGAACCAGTGACTTTGTGGGAGCCCGCCGAATGGGGTCGTTACGCCGCGGTATGGTTCATGCCGTTCGCCTTCATTTCGCTCGCGGCGGCGTTTATCCCGGGCAACTTCCAACGCTTTACGCCGCACCCCATGCTTTGGGGCGTCACGCTTTGGGCGCTGCTGCACCTGCT
>JBOIFZ010000400.1:0-10509 GCA_050741735.1 Burkholderiales bacterium | reverse complement strand
ATTATCTGAAAGCGCTCGAGTTCAAGCTCGACGCCAAGGGCGAGGTGCTGGTGGATTCGCTGGTGCGCCCCGGGCATCCGTCCACGCCGGGATTCAACGATCCGCAGTACCCGCTTTCGGGACGGATTCCGCGCAACGGCTGACCGATGTCGCTGATCCGGAAGGAACGTCCCGAAGACGCGGAAGCGGTTGGCGCAATACTGGTCACCGCGTTCGGGCGTGAAGCCGAGGCCCGCCTCGTTGAACGTCTGCGCGCTTCGGGAAGGATCGTCTGCGCCATGATTGCCGAAGAGAAAGGCCGCGTCTTGGGGCATGTAGTCTTCTCGCGGATCGCGGTCGAGAGCGCAGACAGCGTGATTCCCGTGCTGGCCCTGGCGCCGCTGGCGGTGTTGCCGGCATTCCAGCGCCTGGGCATCGGCAGCGCGCTGGTGAGTGCCGGGCTCGAACGCTGCCGATTGGAACGGCACGCACGCGTGCTGGCGCTCGGCGACCCCGGCTACTACGGACGCTTTGGTTTCGTGCCGGCGTCGAGGTTCGGACTGAAGTGCCCGTTTCCCGCCCCGGAGGAAGCCTTCATGGCGATGGAACTCGAGCCTGGTGCTTTCGCTCAAGTCTCAGGCGTCGTCCGCTACGGACATGAGTTCGACGATCTGGAGTAAGGCGATCACGTGTCCGACACCAAGACGCGTACGCAGGGCCAGCGGGACGAATCAACGAGTGCGCGAGCCCAAGGACTTGGTGCCGTCAAGCCGCGATATAGTGGCTCGTTCACCTGCGCAGAAGTTTCAGCATCGCCTCCAGTCCGAGCTCGTAGGACTGCACGCCGAAACCGAACGCCACACCAACTGCGGCCGGCGCAATGACCGACCGGATCTCTCGTTTTTCGATATTGGTCATGTGCACTTCGACATAGGGAAACGGCAATGAGAGCACGCAATCGCGCAGCGCATAACCGGCATGGCTGAAACCCGCCGCGCATGGGGTCCGCATGGGGTCAGGCCTAGTCAAGAAGTAGCTGCCGAACGCGGCAAAGACCTGGTGTTTCCCGAAGGCTTCACAGAGAGAAACGCAGCGAGCCTCGCGCCGCTGGTTTCGGTATTGCTCTACCTATGCAGCGCCTCCAGCGAGCTGCGCGACGCGAGCGGCACCCTGCATCGACCGCAACGCCCGCAGTTCAAGCGAACGCGCAAAGGGCGGCGGCTCTTCGCACCCGATAAACCCACCACCTGGGAAGCCGGCTACCGCCTTGGCGCCGCGTTGCGCCGCGCCTACGCACAGGAGCGCACCGAGCCAGGCGATACGCATGCTTCGCCGCGGCCGCACATTCGCCGCGCGCACTGGCACGCGTTCTGGACCGGCCCGAAGGCCGAGCCCGCGCAGCGCAAACTCGACGTGCGCTGGCTGCCACCGATCCCCGTCGCCGTCCAGGACCTCGACGAGCTCGTACCCGTCGTGCGGCCGGTGAAGCTCGAAACGCAAGGCTGATCGAGCGCGACCGCGAAGAAGTTTGCGTCGCGCGCGACGCGCTAACGATTCAAGTGGAGGCAGCAGTGCCGGTGCTGCCGCGCGTTTTCCATTTTCGCCACAGCCAAGGCAACAACACGAACCATTGCCAATAGCCGAGGATGAAGTACGCTGTCCACTCAATCGCAAGCGAGAGGTAAGAAGTCTTGATCGTTATTGAGAAGCCAACGCCTAAAGCCATGTGCACCAGCGAAACGATCAGACTCGCAGGGAAAGAAAGAATGAGCATGGACCATGTTAGGAAGATCCAAATATCACTGTTCGTTTTGCCGTCAAAGGCATAGAGCGTCACGAATAGAACGATCACCGCAAGTGTGATCCAGATCGCTTTAGTAATTTTGAAGAACATCGTTGGCATTATTTGAGGCCGCACTTTTTCCGGCAACGCGAATTCACGTCGTTGTCGTACTCCTGGCAATCAGTACCAAACGGAATTCCGTACGGTGGACGCGGCTTGGCCCATTCATCCTTCAGGCATTTCTCGAAGCAATCATTGTCCGGCTGCGTTGGCTTACATTGGCCAGCTTCCATGCTGTCCTTACTGGGTGCCCCCTGGCCATCATCTCCTCGGTCTTGGCCGTCGCAGATGACTTTTCCATCGCGCACGACGCAAGAATACTGGTGATACATGTACGGCCCGTAGCGATATGCAAAGTTACTCGTTCCTGAACCGAATGTATTGGTAAGCGCGTCAAGCGGTTTTCTGCATTGGTATGTTTTGAGTCCCGTTGGATCCGTGAAGCTGATCGGATTGTTACCAACATAGGCGTAGGTATTGTTGCCACCACGCAACCCAATCGGATCGCTCTGTATGTACCTGCCGATGTCGGGGCTGTAATCCCTGAAGTAGTTGTAGTGTGTCTGCGTTAATGAAGCCGACTCAGCGCGCGGCGCCTTCTCAAGATGAATATGGCTGTTACGACGATCACGGCAACGCCAAACGTAGGGATGTTGATTAGATCGAGAGCCACCTTCGAACTATCGATCGCAATCCATATGAAGCTACCATTACTGATGAATAGCCCGAGCACGAGAATCGCAAGGACTCCATAGTAAGGTGCAGGCCGCAATATGATCTTCTCGGATATAAATCCGATCAGGCCCCACGCAATTACATTAACAACTAACAGCACTGTGATGACCCCAACCCCTAAGCCTGGAGCGATGAACACAATCGATGTTGGCCAGGCCATCGTTAGGAAGGTCTCCGCAAGAACGCTGACTCTCAACCCGACTTCTGCGCCAAGCAGCGAAATAGAGCTTGTCATGACTACCCAGAGTGCCAGCGGAATCGCCAATCCCCCGATACCGGCAAACCAGACCCCGACCCGGATCGCGCTGGTTTGGTCTGAACCTCGCTTCGCAGAATGAACTTGGCTATCTTCGTTTCTCACCGACATTGTGTTCTCCCCGCGTAGCGGCCTAGAAAGTGAGGCCGTTTGGCACGGTCACGTCCGGGGTCGGGATGTAAGGGGATTGCGTGCCTCCGGGCAATGAGTCGTACCACGCCCGCGGACGTGGGGTATTTGGATCACCGGACGGCAGAACGCACTCAGTCAGGCAGTCTCGCGGGAAGCTTGTGCACTGTCGTGAAAGCAATCTGTACGTTCCTGGGCTACTTGCACGGCTCTTGATGCATCTCTCGATGCAATCATCTTGATTAGGGGTCGCGGGCAGGATTTGGCACGTCGCGCCCTCGATATCGTTGGGATCTCTCGGATCTCCGGCGACTGTTCCCGGGGTTCCTTTAACAATCTCCCTCAATCCTGCTTGTTGGTTGCGGGGATAGAAACCAGACGTCGAGGGAGCACCGGCAATGCCTATGCCGACATGGCCAAAGCCGCTCGCCGCTCTTGGAAAGAAGCAAACGCGAACATCAAGGCCTAACGTGTCGACTAGCTGCACCGGGTTGTCGTACACGTAAGCGTAGGTATTGTTGCCACCACGCAACCCAATCGGAACACTCTGCACATAACGCCCAATCGCCGGACCGTAGTCCCTGAAGTAGTTGTAGTGGGTGTTCGTTTCCTTGTCGAAGTACTGCCCCGGAAACCGCAGGTTGCAGGTGAAGTTCCCCAGCCCGCTCGGATTCTCGTTGGCCATGTTACCCCCGAACGGATCGTCGTTGTCCCAGCGCCACACCACCTGTTGGTTCTGGTCGGTGATCACGCGCGGGGTGTCGAGGTGATCGGGGTGGATGAAGTACAGCGCGGGCTGCGCCGTTACGGTGACGTTGACCGGCGCGGAGGTGGTGCCGACGTTGGCATTGTCGGTGGCCTTGGCGGTGAGCGTGTAGCTGGCTGCTGCGACGTTGGTCCAGTCGAAGGTGTAGGGCGGGCTCCTGACCGTGGCGATCAGGTTGGTACCCCCGTAAAAGAATTCCACCTTGGTGATGCTGCCGTCCGAATCGGAGGCGTTGGCGGTCAATGTAATCGTCGCCGGTGCACCGAATGTCGCGCCATTTGTCGGGCTGGTGAGGCTCACGCTGGGCGGAACGTTGGGCGGCGCGGGGGTGAAGACCAGTTGCGGTTTGTTGGTCCTGGCCTGGCGGGAGTTGGCCTTGACGGTCAGAGACGATGTCGCGGGCGCGCGCAGCGCCAGGGCGATGACGTTGCGGCCGGCCGCGCGCTCGGCGGCCAGATAGCTGGTGACATCGAGCTCGTACCAGGCGAAGGGCTTGTTCACCACCGTGGCGCCTGCCAGCACCGCCCCCGGCGCGGGCTTGTTGTTCCAGGTGATGGCGGTCTCGGTCCAGGCGACATTCGAAACGGCGTAGAGCGATACCGGCACGCTCCCGTTATTCGACAGCTTGGCGTAAATGCGCAGTTTCGCCGCAGAGAAGGCGCCTACCGCGCTCATGTCGAACTTCAGATAGCTGTCGAAGTTCTTGGCGGCGGTGGCGTTGGTCTGGGCCTGCAAGGTGGTGGCGGTGCCGAAGTTCTTGTTGGCGTTGTTGCCGCCTTGCACGTAGGCGTCCGCAGTCGGGTTGATCGTGGTCTGCGCGGCGGCCCAACCGGACAGCAGCAACACAGCGGCGGGGACAAGGCGCAAGCAGTTCTTGTTCATCTCGGCTCTCCCCCTAGCGCCAGATCGCAACCGCCATGTCGCCGAGGTACAAGTACTCGGCCAAGGTGTTGCCGGCGGGGCCGGTCTCGGCGATCAGGCGCCCCCGGCTGTCGTAGTGAAACAGCGTGGTGACGCCCTGCACCGTCTTGGCGTAGCGCTGCCCCAGTGCATTGAGCCCGTAGCTCACAGTGCCCAGGGCGGTGGCCGCCTGGATCAGCCGCCCGCGCGCGTCGAAGGTGAAGGCGTTCACCGCGTCGCTGGTGATCGCGCCGTTGGGGTCGTGGACGAAGTTCTGCGTGCCCCCGCCCGTGATGCTGGCGAGCCTGTTGTTGCTGGCGGGGTAGGCGTAGGTTCTCGTCACCGCCCCCACCGTCTTGCTGGTGCGGTTGCCGTTGGCGTCGTAGGCAAAGCCGAAGCCGGTGCTCGGGGTGAGCGTGGAGGTGAGCCGGTCGAGCAGATCGTAGCCGAAGCTCCGCGCATCGGCGGGAACGCCGCTGTTGGCGATTGAACCGATGCGCGAGGCGGCATCGAAGCCCACCGCGTAGCTGGCGTTGCCCAACGTATAGGCGGCGATCCTGCCATCGAGGTCGATGCCGCGGGCGTAGCTCTGGCCGTTGCCAAACGCGAAGCTCTTAGCCCCGCCGAAGGGGTGATAGGCGACCCCGGAGACCACGCTCTGGGTAGCGCCGCCGGCGGGCGTGGTGGTGATCAGGCCAATGCGCCCGGCCGCATCGAAGCTGTAGGCGACCTGGCGTCCGGAGGGATAGGTCAGCGTGCCCAGCCGGCCCGCGCTGTCGTAGCCGTACTGCGTCACAAAGGTCGCAGCGCCGATGGTGCGCGTCTCGGTGCTCAGTCGAGCGTGCAGGTCGTAGGCGTAGAGCACCTGGGTCTGTAGCGCTCCGCCGGAGTCGGTCTCGGTGATGGAAGTGAGCCGGCCCTTGCCGTTGGCGCCCGCGTCGTAGCCGTATTGGACATGGCTGCCGTCGTGGTGGGTGATCTGCGTGACGCGATTGAGCGCGTCGTATTGATAAGTGGTGGTCTGGTTCTTCGCGTCCCGGGAGGTGAGCACATTGCCGGCGTCATCGAAGCTGTTGGCCGTGGCGCCAAAGTCGGGGCTGGTCTGGCTGTTCAAGTTATCCAGCGCGTCCACCGCATAGGTGGTGGCGTTGTTGCGCGGGTCGGTGACCGAGACCAGCTGATCGAGCGCGTTGTAGGCGTACTGGGTGAGGCCCAGCGCCGGATCGGTCACCTGCTTGAGACGGTTGCGCGCGTCGTAGGCATGGGTGGTGACGTGGTTCAGGGGATCGGTGATGGTGGTGAGATTGCCCTGATTGTCGTAGCCGTACTGGGTGATCTGCGTGGCCGGATTAGTGCCGCCGATGTCCTGCAAGAGCCGGTTCAGGCCGTCGTAGACTCGAGTGCGGGTCTGAGCCAGGCTGCCACCGGGATCGCGCACGTCTTCGCGGGTGCGGTTGCCCATCGCATCGAGCGTATAGACAATCTTGTTGCCGAGGTTGTCGGCAATCTCGGTGAGCCGGTGCGCGGCGTCAAAGGTGTAAGCGAGGAAGGACGCATCGGGCAGCGTGACCTTGTTCAACTGTCCAACCCCATCGTATTCGTAGGTGGTGAGCTCGCTGCCGACGGTGCGTGTGGAGAGCCAGCCGCGCGGGAAGTAGGTGAGCGTGGTGGTCAGTCCGTTCGGATCAACGATGGTGAGCGGCCGGCCGTTGGCGTCGTAGCCGGTGATCTGCGTGACGTGTCCCGCGGGGTTGGTCACCGTGAGCAGGTTGCCGCTGGTGTTTTCGTACACATAGGTCGTGATGTCGGAGACATCGGTGCGCGGGCCGTCGATGGTGAGCACCTGGCCGATCGCGTTGTAGGTGTAGCTCCAGATACGCGAGCGCGCCAACGCGGTATCGGTCACCGTCCTCGTGAGCAGGTTGCCGCTGGTGTCGTAGGAGAAGCTGGTGGTGCGCCCCGGCTCGGTGATCAGCGCCGGCAACCGGAAGGTCGGATCCCAAGTTGTAGTGATGGTGCGCGCCTGAGGGCTGCCATAGCCTTCGGTTCGGGAGGTCTCGAGGTCCAACCTTCCATTGCTGTCCTGCCTCAGGTACGTAGTGAGGTTGCCGTTCCAGTCGGTGCGGGAGGCGACAAACCCGTTGCCATCGTAAGTCTGCGCCGCCGGGCCGCAGGACGGGCAGGCTGATCCCGAAATCCCGATGGGCTTCACCACGTTGTACAGCGTCTGGAACGTGTAAGTCCGGCTCGTATTGAGTGGGTCGGTGACGATGCGGGTGCCGTCCGTGTTATAGACGAAGGAATAACGGTTGACTCCGCCGGCGTGTTCGGTAGAGGTTGCCCTCAATGCTGCGCCGTACTGGTACGTGGAGAACCGGCTCGCGTTTTCGTCGGTGATGCCGGTGAGGGCGTTGGGGCGATTCGCACCTGCCGTGTACTGTTGCTCGTTGTAGTGGTAAAGGCGCTTGCGTTGATCGGGGAACTCGATTGATGTGAGATTGCGGGCCGTCGCGCTGGTGCCGACCACGACTGCGGTGCTCTCGTCGTAGTAGAACTTGTACAGCTCGCCGGCGGGGTCAGTGACCTGAGTGACGCGGCTTTCCTTGTCGTAGGTGAAGTTGAGCTGGTGTCCGAAATGACCTGTGACAGCAATCAACAGTCCAGGCTTGTGGGCGATGCTTGCGGGCGTGCTTACGGTACTGTAGGTCAGGACCCGTGTTTGTCCGTTGCGTTCAGCGATGGAAACGAGCTTTCCTTGAGCATCGTAGGTCTCGACGGTGTCACCGCCCGCGGTGGTTAACTTCCAGCCGATATGGTTGCTGGCCCCGTCGAGAAGCTTTTCGAGCATGTCGGCCACATCTGGTTCGGAGATATAGACCGTCCCGGACGTCGGGGGCAGGAACTGTAGAAATTTTCCGTCGGGTCGCAGTACACCGGCCTTGTCTGCGTAGGTGAGAAACACACTCATGCCGAAGTTGAACGCCCAATTGTTGCCGAATGGGTATGCGTTGGGCGGGGCCCAGGCTATCGGGAAAGAGGTGTAGCCCAATACCAGGCTCAGCGTCGGGGTCCTGAGGACGGCTTCCTCTTGATATTTGGCGCCCGACCCGGGATCGCAGGGATTACCGACGCCACAGGATTGCGGTGTGCCGCGAATTTTCGCCTGCAGGTCTGGGGGCCGGCAAATACCCAGAAACTCGGTGTTGCCGGAGGGGCACTGGTTCGCCAACACGCAAGTCGAAGTCCCAGTGTCCCAGACACGCTCAGACGAGCAGGCGCAGCTGCCACTTGCGGTCAGGATGGCGCCTGAGGGGCAATGACACGTAGGCTGGGCCCGGCTCGCGTTCCACGTTTGCCCGCCGCTCCTCGTGTCTTGGGCGAGCGATTCCGTGTAAGTGTAAGCCGATTGGTTACCGACAGCGGCAGGGGGGAAGCCTAACCAATTGCAGGTTAACGGGATGCTACAAATTGTTCCGTCGCAAGGGCATCCAACGGGGTAGTAATGTTGAGCGGTAAACCGCGTGCAGAAAAGCTGCGCTGCTGCCTCCCAATTGGGCGGCGTTGGCCCTCCATAAGGCGGGTCAGTATTAAAATTCCAGCAATTTGAGCCCCCAGTTTCACAGCTGGCAAACGGGACTTCAACGGGCGCAGCATGGGTGACCAGCGGGAGGAATAGGAAGGCGGTTACGGCCAGATGGAGAAAAGCCTGTTTCATCGAGACCCCCGTTTCCTTGCTCTCTTAACTACTTTTTTTGAACTACTTTCGAAAAAACTCATTTCGCGGTTAGTCACCGACCGAGGAATCCGCCAACCATTATGTATGCAGTTCACGGGCGTTTTTCTTTGCAGTACTTGTTCTTGGAATTCTCAACTGAACACGAAATTGCCGTCAAATCTGTCACGTTACTATCAATCAAGTCAAATCTATCAAAATGATAGGTTTTGAATATCCTATTCTGTTCAGGAGTTTTATTTGTGTTCTTCGACTGTCACATAAAGAAGTTGCCACCGTCACACCCAAGAAGCTGCCAATCAAGACTTCCGTATTGACCCTACGCGCTTGCCGGCACGCAGCCATGGCCGCCTGACTGTGGACACCCTCCGACCCGTTGTCTAACATCCATGTGACGCTTCGGTCAATACCGCATGACGGTTTCTTAATCGCGCTGTCATGTCTTCGACGTACAGTGGGTGCGCGTGAGTTCGTGAACTGACGTCAGCTGAGCTGACGGGGCCTTGCCTTTTGCCTCCCCTCGGCGTACGCGAGGAGGCGCCGTATCAGGCGCACACGGAAGGCGCCCTGAGCATGAGCGCCATTGCCCGGGGCTACATTTTTCTCGATCCAGACATGCGACTGTTTCAGTGTCGCGCCTGATTCGTTTTTCCTCTGTGTTCTCCGTGTCCTCTGTGGTTCAAGGTTTGGTTTGGAGCGAGATTCTCTCCAGCGCGGTGCGCAGTTCCGCAGGCAGGGAAGTGGCGCGGCGAGTGACACGGTCCACGTAGACGTGGATGAAGTAACCCTGGGCCGACGCGGCCTGTTCGTCGTTGCGAAATAACCCGATTTCGCAGCGCACGCTGCTTTTGCCCAGTTTCGCCACCCTCAGGCCGGCGTGCACCACGTCGGGGAAGGTGATCGAGGCGAAATACTGGCACTGCGTTTCCACTACCAGTCCAATGATCTTGCCGGTTTCGATGTTCAGGGCGCGCTGCTCGATAAGGTACTGGTTCACCACCGTGTCGAAGTAACTGTAGTACACGACGTTGTTGATGTGGCCGTAGACGTCGTTGTCCATCCAGCGGGTGGGGATCGACTGGAAATGGCGGTAGGCTTCGCGGTTCTTGGGCGTCGGTCTGTTCATGGATATGTGGGTTTCAGATGGTTCGGGATTGGCCCGTGCCATCGCTCAATCGTCGCGCATCCCGCCCGTTCACCGCGGTCCTTCGCGCCTGGGCGGCGAGGTATCAAGCCGCCTTCGCCAGCTTCAATCGCGGCTGCAATCCCGTTCGTGCCGCGAGCATTAGCAGCATATCGAGACTGAACTTATTCCACTTGCCCCGCACCAGATCGCTGACGCGTGATTGGCTAACGCCCAGTGCCGCAGCGGCCTGGGCTTGCGTCCACCCCTTGCGCTCGATCAGCAGGCGCAGTTGCGCCATTAGATCTGCCCGCATCGTCAGAATCGCTACCTCTTCCGGCGGAAAGCCCAGGTCCACAAACACGTTGCCGCTGGATTTCGTGATCTTTTCTTTGCGCATGGTTCAATCTCCGATCTGCCACAACTCGTGGCCCACCGCGCGGCGCACGTCCACAGGGAAAGCCGAAATATCGTCCAAACTGTTACCCATAAACTCGATCGGCTTCATGATTACGAACTATATAAGTAGTTAGATAATACATCAAGATTTCACGGCACAGGTCGAGCTCTCCGCCTTGAGCCCTCCCGGCATGCGTGATACGGTTGGAAATCCCAGTCGTGTGACAAGCCGATGCCATTGATTCAGGTTCGCGCTACTGCTTCCTCCGGGGGGACTCCAGGGTGGCGCATATGCGACTGATCCGACTGCAGGACATCGGCATCCAGGCCAGGATGCTGATCCTGATCTTGCCGCTGGTTGCCGCCCCAATGCTGATCCTGGCGGCGGTCGGCTTCTACACGGCGAGCGGCGAGGCGGACAAGGCGAGCAGCCGCTATCTGGCCCAACGCGAGGCGGACCTGCTCGCGGTCTCCGAGAACCCCGGCATCCCCAGCTACTATAACAACGCCCGCTACGGGCTCAAGGAGGAGGCCGAGGTCGCCCGCCAGGAGCTGAGGGCCTCGCTCAAGCGCTTCCTCGAGCGCAGCAACAGCGGCGATGTCATCTACCTGCGCGCCCGGTTCCTGTCCCCTGAAGGTGTCGAGG
>JBOIFZ010000399.1:0-2201 GCA_050741735.1 Burkholderiales bacterium | reverse complement strand
TCGCGTCGGTGACCAGCAATTTCGCTCCGCAGTCGCTCAGCCGGAACTGCAATGCATCGAAGCCGAACAGCGTGAACAGCGGTACCGCGATCGCGCCGATCTTGTAGGCGGCGATATGCGCGACCGCCGTTTCCGGTTCCTGGGGAAGCAGGATGCCGATCCGGTCTCCCGCCTCGATGCCCCGGGCGGCGAACAGGTTGGCCGCCTGGTTGGAAAGTCTCCTGATGTCGGCAAAGGTGTAGCGGATCGTCCTGCCGTCGTGGGTTTCGTGGATCAGCGCCAGCCGGTGCGCGTCAGCCGCCCACTTGTCGCAGAGGTCCATGCCGATATTGAAAAACTCGGGGACGTCCCAGTCGAATCGCCGGCAAATCGCTTCGTAACTGTCCAGTTGCGGGAGCACGCCATCACCTCCGGACTTTGCCGGAAGATTATAGAGGCAGTTGTCAGTCGATCCTGAAAATGATCTCCTGATCCGCCAGGTAGGACGTCCCATCGCGCTTGAAGACGTACTGGCGCACCGCCTCCAGCACCGCCTCGTCGAACACGCCGGGCGGCTCCGACAGCAGCACCTGCACGTTGCTGACGTTGCCGTTGACTTCGACCGTGAGCCGCGCCTTCACCCGGCCCTCGATGTGCGCCGCTTCGGCCTCCGGCGGATATTTCGGCTTCACCTTCTTCACGGGCTTGACGTCGCGGAACACCGACGCCAACGGCGGCAGCTCCGGCTCGGGGTCCGGCTTTTTCTCCTCCTTCGGAGGTTCGGGCTGAGGTTTCGGCTCGGGCTTGGGCAGTTCGATCTTCGCCGGCACTTCGTCCGGAAGCGGCTTCGGGATCTCGATCGGGACTGGGTTTTTTTCCCGCTTGATTTTCTTCTTCGGTGGGGGTTTCTGTTCTTTCTTCTTGTCCGGCTCCGGACGCGGCTCCATCGGGGGCGGCGGCTCTTCGAGGCGCACCGACATCACTTGCGTCGGCGGCGGCTCCCGCCAATCGGGCAGGAACGACCCGTCCACGCCATACACCAGGAACGGCACCAGCAGCTCCAGGCCGAGCGCGATCAGGCCGGCACGCCACAGCGGCAGGGTTAGCTCGTCGATATCCTTCGCATCGGCCCAGAGCGGGCCGCGCGGCTTCTCGGTCATTTCTTCTCGGCGATGGCAGCGATGCCTACCGACGAGATACCGGACCCGCGGATCGTATCCATCACGCCGAGCAGCATTTGCAGCGGTACTTCCTTGTCACCGGCGAGTACAACGTCGACCGGACCATCTTTCTTGAGCGCGTTGAGTCGCGCCTTCAACTGATCCGGATTGAGCGTTTTGCCCGCGACGACCACCTTGCCGTCCCTGGTAACGCCGACGGTGATGGTGGAGACCTTGAGTTGCTGCGTGGTCCTGGAGCCGGGAATTTCCATCTGCACGCCCGAGCCGGCGATCATGTTGAGCGAGATGACGACGAAGAACACCAGCAGGAACATCATGATGTCGATCATCGGGATCACTTCGACGCGTGGCCGGTTGGCGTCGAAATAACCCCCGCGCGAACGTCTGCTCATTGCCCCCTCCCCGCCTTCATCTCGGTGACGCTGGCCGCGTGCGCGTCCCGCACGGAGACGCCCTGATGCGCCGAGCCGCCGCCGTAGAACCGGTTGATCACCATCACCTTCAGCAGATCCATCTGGTGCAGCGCGAGGCGTACGCGCTTGTTGAAGTCGTTGAGGAACAGTACCGCGATGATGGCGATGAAGAGGCCCGCCCCGGTTGCGACCAGCGCTTCGGCAATGCCGCCGGTCACCATCCTGGTGGCCGCACCTCCGGTACCCGACGTGCCGAGGATGTCGAAGGCGTGAACCATGCCGATGATGGTGCCCAGCAGGCCCATGAGCGGGGCAAGCGTCACCGAGGTATCGAGCACCCAGACGTGCTTGTCGATCTTGGGCATCTGCCACATGATCGCCTCCTCGATGTGACGCTCCATGGTGCCGGCATCCTCGCCGCGTGAGGCCAGCGCCGAGGAGATGATTGAGCGTTGCAGCGAGCCTTCGTAATGGTTGGCGAGCTGCTCGAGTTTGCCCACGTTCTGGTACTCGACCAGTTGCAGGTCGTTTTCCATCGCCAGGCCCGACTTCAGGACCTTGTGGAAGAAATACGAACGCTCGACGATCACCGCCAGCGTCACCAGCAGCAGCACCGCCATCAGCGGCA
>JBOIFZ010000398.1:0-4081 GCA_050741735.1 Burkholderiales bacterium | reverse complement strand
AGGGCATCATGGAAGGCACCGCCAAGCCGGATTATTCGCGCGCGGTGGACATGTTGACCAAGGCCGCGATCAAGGAAATGATGGTGCCGTCGCTGCTTCCGGTGCTGGTTCCGGTGGTCGTTGCCTTCGGCATGAACTGGCTGATGGGCCCGGGCGCGGGCGTCAAGGCACTCGGGGGGGTTCTGATCGGTACCATCGTCACCGGGTTGTTCGTGGCGATCTCGATGACTACCGGTGGCGGTGCATGGGACAACGCCAAGAAGTACATCGAGGACGGACATTACGGCGGCAAGGGTTCCGACGCGCACAAGGCGGCGGTGACCGGCGACACCGTCGGCGATCCCTACAAGGACACCGCCGGCCCGGCGGTGAACCCGCTGATCAAGATCATCAACATCGTCGCGCTGCTGCTGGTGCCGGTGCTGTAAACGGACCAGAGCTTCCTTTTCTGAGACTCAGGAATCCCGGATGGCTCAAGCCACCCGGGATTTTTTCTCCCCTTTTCCGACCAACGGAGGACCGCCGGGCACGGGGGTTGCGATATTCAGGGTGTGACGCCCCTGAAGGAGGGCGATATGAGAACCGCGACCGTATTGCCAACGCCCATGAACGACATACGGAAAAAACTGCTGGACGCCGATTCTCTGCTGGATCATGGACTTATCGCGATCCAGCAAGGCTCCAAGCTGGAAGCCATGGAGTACGTTTACACGGCCTCGTGCCTGATCGAAGACATCCGCGCTGCGCTCGGACGCAGGACGTCTGGCGTCGTCAAACGCTCATCGCAGTGAGGCTTTCGACATCCGGCCGAACGCAAGTCCGCGCGATTTGTGCAAGCGCCCACTCCTGTGCGTACCCCTCAAGGACGTATTGCAGGGAAGGTATTGAGAAGAATCTTTGCGGTTAAAGTAGTTTTGGATTCAGATAAGCACCAAACATCGCGTTAGCGGCTGCCGGGAAGCACGCAGCGGCCGTTGACGCACGCAGCGGTCGGCTCGGGAAGCACCGCACAGCTTGCTACCGGCTGTTGTTTCTTCTGCAGGTCCTCCTGCAAGAAGTTGTACTCCGCGATCTTAGTCTCGAGCGCGCCCTTGTCGGTCGAGAGCCACGAATACACCAGGTACTCGGCCGGCCCGCCGCAGGAATCGATTCCGATTGCGGCGACGCGGCATTGCACCAGGTTCATGCAGCGCGCAGGCCCGACCAGATCGGCAATTTCCTTGCGCAGTTTCGTGAGCTGCGGCGATGTCGTTGCGCCGGGCTCTTCGCCACGTACTTCGATGGGCGCAATTCCGAGTGACAGGGTGATCGCAAGCAGGAAGCGTTTCGTCGAGCGCATGTCGTCCCCAGGCCAAGCCGGTCATTTCAACTATTTCACGTGCGGGGGTGACAATGCAAGCACACGGAGAACCCACGCGGGCCTGTCCTTCCCGGAATGCTCCATCAACCTCCCGCCAAGCAGCTTCGGGAATCGGCCGCATCGCCGACTTTTCGCAAAGGCATCCTTAGTGGCCCTCAAGGCAACAATCTTCAAGGCGGAACTGGAAATCGCCGACATGGACCGTCGCTACTACGGTGATCACACGCTGACCATCGCCCGCCATCCGTCGGAGACCGACGAGCGCATGATGGTGCGACTGATGGCGTTCGCCTTGCACGCTCATGAGGCCCTGTCGTTTGGCCGGGGATTAAGTGCCGATGACGAACCCGACCTCTGGCAGAAGAACATGAGCGGCACCATCGAAATCTGGATCGATGTCGGCCTGCCCGATGAAAAACGCATTCGCAGGGCCTGCGGTCGCGCCCGACAGGCGGTTGTTTACAGTTACGGTGGACGCGGCGCCGGGCTCTGGTGGGATCAGGTCAACCCGAAAATCGGGCAGATCGAGAATCTTTCCGTGATCAGCCTGCCTGCGGCCTCTACCCAGGCATTGGCGAAGCTGGCGCTTCGCAACATGCAGCTGCACTTCACCATCCAGGAAGGTCAGATCTGGATATCTGACAAAAATCAAGTCGTGGAGCTCGGTCCCGTGACTTTGAAAACGCCGACACCTCAACGCTGACGCAGATCGCTCCGCAACGGCTGCAGCGCCCAAACGGATGAGATCGCGACCTTAGACCCAAAAGCGGCTTCCGCGTCATAATGCGCCGTCGGAGACAATGGACGCAGTCGCCATGTCCCGGGATCCACAGGAGCCGAACTTGGAATCAGCCGTTGTGTCGTCGCTCGAATCGCTTGCCGCCACCATACCCGATGGCGCACGGCTTGCAATCCCTAAGGACTCGTCGGGTGTTGCCATGGCCGCAACGCGTGAGCTGGTGCGACGCGGCGTGCGCGATCTGCACCTGGTATGCGTCCCCGTGGGCGGGCTTCAGGCCGACATCCTGATCGGCGCCGGCGCGGTCGCGACCATCGAAACGTCCGCGGTAACGCTGGGAGAATTCGGCGGCGCGCCGCGCTTCACCGCCGCGGTTCGCGAAGGCGCAATCCGCGTTCTCGACGCCACCTGCCCGGCGATCTATGCGGCGCTGCAGGCTGGTGAGAAGGGCATTCCGTTCATGCCGCTGCGCGGCCTCATCGGCACCGACCTGCTGCGTCACCGGCAGGACTGGAAAGTGATCGACAACCCGTTCGCCGGACAGGACCGGATCGTTGCTCTTCCCGGGATCCGCCCGGATGTTGCGCTGTTTCACGCGCCGCTTGCCGATCGTCATGGCAATGTTTTCGTCGGCACAAAAGGCGAACTCATGCTGATGGCCCACGCCGCCAGGCAAACCCTGGTGACGGTCGAGGAGATCACCGACGACGATCTGCTGAACGATCCGCAACGGGCCGCCGGCGTGTTGCCCTCAATCTATGTAACGCAGGTTGCAGCGGCCAAGCGCGGCGCCTGGCCGCTGGCATTCTGGGATCTGTATCCGGATGACGAAGCGGCTCTGGCGAATTATGTCGCCGCCGCGGGCACGGCCGCAGGGTTCACGCAGTTTCTCGATTCCTGGCTCGACACCCGCTGCGCGGTTGCATGAGCGAGTTCAGCCGCACCGAATTGCTGATCACGGTGATCGCGCGGCTGTTGCGCGGCTGCCGCCACGTCGCGGTCGGCGCCTCATCCCCGATTCCCGGTGCCGGCGCGCTGCTGGCGCGTGCGCAGTCGCGCGAGCCGATGCGGGTCACCGTGCTCGGCTCGCCGCGCAACGAAGGCTTCACCAGCGGCGGCGTCGAGTTGTTCGACATGGCCGCACAAGGCCGCATCGACGCGTTCTTTCTCGGCGGCGGCCAGATCGACGGACAGGCCAACATCAACCTGGTCGGCACCGGCGATTACCCCAATAACGACGTGCGCTGGCCTGGCTCCTTCGGCTCTGCTTATTTGTACTTTCTGGTGCCGCGCGTGATTCTCTTCCGCGAAGAGCACAGGCGCCGGGTCATGGTGCCGAAAGTGGACTTCATCAGCGCTCCGGGTGTGAGCGAACCCGGCGTGCATCGCCTTGGCGGCCCGTACGCGATGCTGACCGAACTGGGATTGTTTTCCTTCGACCACGAGCGCCGCCTCTTCAGGCTCGACAGCGTGCACCCCGGACGCAGCGTGGAAGAAATCCGCGATAACACCGGCTTCGAATTCGATTGCCCGGATCGCGTTCCAATGACTGCACCCCCCGATGCCGGCACCCTGGCGGTAATCCGCGGCGCCATTCGCAGCGACATTGCCGAAACCTACCCCCGCTTCGCCGCCAAACTCACTGCCGCTTAGCCCGACCGCTTTTCGTTTCGTTACGGCTCCCGCAGGCCGCGCAGCTGCGACTCCAGCCCCGCGCGAAGCCCAGGGTCGCGAACGTTTCCCAGGAGACGCTCCAGAATTTCATTCGCTGCGCGATAAGAACGATCGGCCGCCTTCACCCTCTTGAGTTCCCCGTTGAAACGGCCAAGGGATACTTGGCTCTTCCAAAGCTGCCGCGGCTCGTCAATTTCCTGCGCGATGACCAAGCTTTGGCGCAACGCCCCTTCTGCCTCGTCCCAGTGCCGGCGCATCATGGCGCTCTCGCCCTTCACGCGCAACGCCCGGCTTTCGAACTTGCGCGA
>JBOIFZ010000397.1:0-3740 GCA_050741735.1 Burkholderiales bacterium | reverse complement strand
GATCTGACCTCGGAGGCGATCGAGGGCGGCGGACGATCCCTTTTGCGTCTGATCTCAGGTCGCATCCCCAAGTAAAGTTGGGGCCCCTGCTCCGCCTCGACAGCCGCCCCGCTTGCGGGGATGCGACGGTGCAACCGGCCAATAGCGTGTCCGTCACCGGCCTTACGCGTGTCTCCGCGGTCAGATCCCCGGAGAGGCCCCTCTTCCGCGCTCCGACACGCACGGCGAGGACTCGAAACACCGCATGGCGCCGATTCTCGTCGGGTTTTCGGCCGCGCATCAGCGGAATAGGACACTAACGTTGGGGCATGTAGAGATCGGTAATGCTGCCTTCGGCGATCTCGGCGGCGAAGAAAACGGTTTCGGACAGCGTCGGGTGCGGGTGGATGGTGAGCCCGATGTCTTCCGCATCGGCTCCTATTTCCAACGCCAGCACCGTTTCCGCGACCAGCTCCCCGGCGTTCGGCCCGACCATGCCTGCGCCGAGCAGACGCTTGGTGTTTTTGTCGAAAATCAGCTTGGTCATTCCCTCGTCGCGCGCGGTGGCGCGCGCCCGGCCGCTCGCCGCCCAGGGAAACACCGCCTTTTCGATCTCGGTCCCCTGCGCCTTGGCCTGCGTCTCGGTGAGCCCCATCCAGGCGACTTCAGGGTCGGTGTAGGCGACCGATGGAATGGTACGGGCGTCGAGTGCGCGCTTGTGTCCGACGATGATTTCCGCCGCGAGTTTGCCTTCGTGGCTGGCTTTGTGTGCCAACATCGGCTCGCCGATGATGTCGCCGATTGCATGAATATGCGACACGTTGGTGCGCATGTACTTGTCTGCCGGGATGAAGCCGCGGTCGGTGACATTCACCCCGGCAGCCTGCGCGTCGATCTCCTTGCCGTTGGGTCGGCGCCCGACCGAAAGCAGCACGCGGTCATAGACTTGCGGCTTGGGTGCGTTTTCGCCCTCGAAGGTCGCCTTGAGGCCGTCTTTCTGCGCTTCCAGTCTGGTAACCCTGGTGTTGAGGTAAATGCCCTCGTAGCGTTTCTCGATGCGCTTGTGCAATGGTCTGATGATGTCGCGGTCGGCGCCCGGAATCAGGCCGTCGAGCAATTCCACCACAGTGACCTTCGAGCCGATGGCGTCGTAGACCGTGGCCAACTCCAGGCCGATGATGCCGCCGCCGATCACCAGCAACCGCTTCGGCACGCCTTCAAGTTTGAGCGCGCCGGTCGAGTCCATCAGCCGCGGATCGTCGTACGGGAAACCGGGAATGCGCGCGACACTCGAACCGGCGGCGATGATCGCGTAGTCGAATGACACTTTCTTCACACCGTCCGGTGTCTTCACATCGATCATGTGGGAGGAAGTGAACTTGCCCACACCCTGCACGACTTGGACCTTGCGTTGCTTGGCCAGTCCGGCGAGGCCGCGGATCGACTTGTCCACCACGCCATCCTTCCAATCGCGCAGCTTGGCGATCTCGATCCTGGGCTTGCCGAAAGCGATGCCGAAGTGGCTCATTTCCTCGGCTTCGGAGATGACGCGTGCCGCGTGCAGCAGTGCTTTCGACGGAATGCAGCCGACGTTCAGGCACACTCCGCCCAGCACCGGGTAACGCTCGACCAGCACCACCTGCTTGCCGAGATCGGCGGCGCGGAACGCGGCGGTATAGCCGCCGGGGCCGGAACCCAGAACCATCACTTCGGCGTGAACGTCGCCCTTCGTGATCGGTCCGGATGACGTGACCACCGGCGCAGCGGGCGCCTTTGGCACGGCTGCGGCAGGTGCCGGCATGGGTGCCTCGGCCTTCGCCGCGGCGGCCGCGCCTTCGAGGAGCAGCACCACGCTGCCTTCGGAAAGCTTGTCGCCGACCTTGACCTTGATCTCCCTGATCACGCCGGATTGCGGCGAAGGCACTTCCATCGTCGCCTTGTCGGATTCCAGTGTGATCAGCGCGTCTTCCTTGTTGATCCTGTCGCCGGGTTTGACCAGCACTTCGATCACGGGAATGTTCTTGAAATCGCCGATGTCGGGGACCTTGATTTCGATCAGTTGGCTCATGAGGATTATTGGTAATTAACCGTCAAAGCAGAAGCAAGAACGTAAATTCTCACCACGAAGGCACGAAGACACGAAGAACAGCGAAAAAACAGAAAATTGGTCAAACTTCCTTTTTGGGGTTGCCGTGATCTTTGAATGCGGAATTTTTGATTTCGATTGCCGAGTTATTCTGGCGTGTGTGCTGGCCAAAAATCTATTTGTTGTCGTTCAATTTGAAAGTCTCTCTTCGTGTCTTCGTGTCTTCGTGCCTTCGTGGTGAGATTTTCTGTTCTTTGGTTCTTAGCGTGACTGCGGCAAGGGATCACTCACGAACGTGGCCGTCGCCAAGGACGATGAACTTGAGCGACGTCAGGCCTTCAAGGCCCACGGGGCCGCGGGCATGCAGCTTATCGGTGGAAATGCCGATCTCCGCACCCAGGCCGAACTCGAAACCATCGGCAAAGCGCGTGGATGCGTTGACGAGCACGGAGCTGGAATCCACTTCGCGCAGAAAACGCCGCGCCCGGGTGATGTCTTCGGTGACGATGGCGTCGGTGTGCTGCGAACCGTAAACGGTGATGTGCTCGATCGCCTGGTCGAGGCCATCCACCACGCGCACGGCGAGGATGGGTGCGAGGTACTCGGTGTACCAGTCTTCTTCGGTGGCGGGTTTCATCTGCGTCACGAGCGCGCGCGCCTGCTGGTCACCGCGCAGTTCCACGCCTTTGTCGGAATAAATCTTCGCCAGTGCAGGCAACACGGCTGCGGCGATGTTCTTGTGCACCAGCAACGTTTCCATGGTGTTGCAGGTGCCATAGCACTGCGTCTTGGCGTTGTCGGCGATACGGATCGCCTTGTCGATGTCGGCGCGATCGTCGATGTACACGTGGCAGACGCCGTCGAGATGTTTGAGCACCGGTATGCGTGATTCGCTGGAGATGCGCTCGATCAGGCCCTTGCCGCCGCGCGGCACGATGATGTCCACGTAGTCTTTCATGGTGATCAGTTCACCGACCGCGGCACGATCGGTGGTTTCGACCACCTGGACCGCGGTTTCCGGCAACCCGGCTTTGCGCAAACCCTCGTGCACGCAGGCACCGATCGCCTGGTTGGAATGGATCGCCTCGGAGCCGCCGCGCAGGATTGCGGCGTTGCCGGACTTCAGGCACAGCCCGGCGGCGTCCGCGGTGACGTTGGGGCGCGCCTCATAGATGATGCCGATGACACCCAGCGGCACGCGCATTCTCCCCACCTGGATGCCGGTGGGCCGGTAGTTCAGTCCGGAGATTTCTCCGACCGGATCGGGCAACGCGGCGATCTGGCGTAATCCCTCGGCCATGGAAGCAACGCTCTTCGGTGTCAGCGTCAGCCGATCCACCATCGCAGTCTCGAGTCCTTTGGCGCGCGCAGCCTCGACATCCTTCCTGTTCGCATCCAGCAGGCGAGCAATGTCGCGCTCGACGGCCTGCGCCATGGTGAGCAATGCGTCGTTCTTTGCCCCGGTGCCGGCCTTCGCCATGTCGCGCGAGGCGGCCCGCGCGGCGCGTCCGACCGAGTGCATGTAGGACTGAATGTCCACGATTCCTAGTGTCCTGTTCCGCTAATTCTTGGGATAAGTCTCGATCCTTCGCAGCCAGTCCTATGATCTATTTGACAGCAATCCATCATCGATTGGAAAACCCGCGAAATCGGTGTCAGGCAAGGCGCGAGTCCT
>JBOIFZ010000396.1:0-14944 GCA_050741735.1 Burkholderiales bacterium | reverse complement strand
GCGGCCGGGAGCGCTGGCGCAGCCCGCGAGCGCGAGCGCGAGTAGCGCCGCAATCGCAAGTGCTGCGTGCTGCGTGCTGGGTGCTGCGTGAAATCCTTTTGTAACGCCTCTCGCCTCTCGCCTCACGTTCCTCGCCCCTCGCCCCTCGCCTCGCTTACGTTTGAACAAGTCTTCGATGTGTATGGATGCTCATCAGCAAACCGACGCTGAATAGTATCGTCACCAGCGAGGTGCCGCCATAACTGATGAGCGGCAGCGGCACGCCCACTATCGGCAGGATTCCGCTCACCATCCCCATGTTGACGATGGCGTAAGTGAAGAAGGTCAGCGTGATCGCACCGGCGAGCAGCCGGGTGAACAGCGTCGGGGCGTTGGCTGCGATCACCAGCCCGCGGCCGACAACAAGCAGGAACAAAACCATCAGCACCAGGTTGCCGAACAGACCGAACTCTTCTGCGTACACCGCGAAGATGAAATCGGTGGTGCGCTCCGGCAGGAAGTCGAGATGCGACTGGGTGCCGTTGAGCCAACCCTTGCCGAAAACTCCGCCCGATCCCAGCGCGATTGTGGACTGTATGGTGTGATAGCCCGTACCCAGCGGGTCCTGCGAGGGATCGAGCAGCGTCAGCACCCGCTGGCGCTGGTAGTCGTGCAGCATCGACCACAGAAACGGAAGGCTCGCCCCGCCCGCCAACGTAAGGCCGACCAGGATTTTCCACGACAGCCCGGCGAGAAACAGCACGAAGAACCCGGCCGCGGTTACCAGCAGCGCGGTGCCGAGGTCGGGCTGCTGCGCGATCAGCAGCACCGGCATCAGCACCAACAGCGCCCCGACGGCGAAGTCGCGCATTTTCAGCACCGCCTCATAGCGATCGAAGTACCAGGCCAGCATCAACGGCACCGCGATTTTCATCAGCTCCGAAGGCTGGATGCGGGTGAATCCCAGATCGAGCCAGCGTCGCGCACCATTCACGATCTCGCCGAACGCCACCACCGCTATCAGGAGAACCAGGCCGAGGACATACAACGGCAGGGCGATGCGGGAGAGGTAATGCAATGGCACGTTGGCGGCGATCCACATCAGCACGAGCGCAACGCTGATGTTGGCCATTTGCGCCGCCACGCGCTCGAGGCTCGCCCCCGCGGCGCTGTACAGGGTCAGCAATCCCATCACCAGCAGGATGGCCACCAGCGTCAGCAGATGGCGATCGAGGTGCTTGACCAGATAGGCGTACAGACGGTTAATCACCTTCCTGCTCCGGTTCCAGCACCTGCTCCAGCGCCCGCTCCTGTTCCGGTGCCAACTCGGGGACTGATTCCTGGGCCGGTTCTTGCGCCGGTTTCCGCGTCGACGGTTTCACCAACTGTGGCTCCTTGCCCAGCAGATAGAAATCGATGACCTGGCGCGCGATCGGCGCGGCGGTGCTGCTGCCGTGGCCGCCGTTTTCCACCAGCACCGCCACTGCGATCTTGGGATCGTCCGCGGGAGCGTAGCCGATGAACAGCGCATGGTCGCGGTGGCGCGCGTCAATGCGATTCTTGTCGTACTTCTGCCCTTTCATTCCGATAACCTGCGCAGTGCCGGTCTTGCCGGCAATCAGGTACTTCGCACCCATGCCCGCCCAGGCCGCGGTTCCGCCCGGTTTCATCACGTCCACCATCGCGTTTCGAACGCGCTTGACGTTCTCGGGTTTCAACGCTATTTCGCCAATCGGCTCCGGCTCGATGGTGGTCAACTCGCCAGTCTGACTGCCCTGAATGTGCTGCACCAGGTGCGGGCGGAAAATGCGGCCGTCGTTGGCCAGAATCGCCGTGGCGATCGCAAGCTGTAGCGGCGTGGTCAGGTTGTAGCCCTGGCCGACGCCCACCGAGATAGTATCGCCGACAAACCATTTCTGCCGGAAGCGCCGCTGCTTCCATTCCTGCGAGGGCAACAGCCCGGCGACCTCGCCCTCGATGTCGATGCCGGTCTTCCTGCCGAGGCCGAACTGGCCGATGAATTCGTGGATGGCATCGATGCCGAGCTCGTACGCCAGGCCGTAGAAATACGTATCGCAGGACTCGACGACCGCCTTGTGCATGTTCACGATGCCGTGGCCGCCGGCCTTCCAGTCGTTGTAGACGTGGCCGCCGCCGCCGAGCACGAAATAACCCGGATCGCTGATGGTAAACCCGGGTTTGCGCTTTCCCAATTCGAGCCCGGCCAGCGCCATGAAAGGCTTGAAAGTCGAGCCCGGCGGATACACGCCCTGCAACGCTCGGTTGTTGAGCGGATGGTCGGGCGAACTGTTCAGCGCCTCCCAATTCTGCGGATCGATGCCCTCGACGAACAGATTGGGGTCGAAGCCGGGCTTGGACACCAGCGCCAGCACGCCGCCGGTGGCGGGCTCGATCGCCACCAGCGAACCGCGGTGGGTACCGAACACCTGCTCCGCCACCTGCTGCAGCCGCGCGTCCAGCGCCAGCCGCAGATCGTTGCCTGACACCGGCAGGATGCTGCGCAGCGTGCGCACCGACCGCCCGTTGGCATCGGTCTCCACATGTTCGTAGCCGGTCACGCCGCGCAGGTCTTTCTCGTAGCGCTGCTCGAGTCCGACCTTGCCGATGTAGTCCGAGGCGCTGTAGTTCGCCGCCATCCCCTTGTTTTTCAGATCCGCCACGTCCGGATCGCTGATCCGGCCGATGTAGCCGACCACATGCGAGGCGATCTCGCCGTAGGGGTAGTTCCGGAACAGCCGCGCGTTGAGTTCCACCCCGGGGAAGCGGTATGCGTTGACCGCGAAGCGCGCCACCTCCGCGTCGTTCAGGCGGGTGCGGATCGGCACGCTGGCGAAGTCGTGGCCTTCCTCGAGCATTTTCTGGAAACGCTTGCGGTCCTTGGGCGTGATGTCGACCACTATCGACAGCCTGTTGATCATGTCCTCGAAGTCATCCACCTGTGTGGGCATGATCTCCAGGGTATAAGCGGCAAAGTTGTGTGCCAGCACCACGCCGTTGCGGTCCACGATCAACCCGCGGTTGGGCACCACCGGGACGATGAAAATGCGGTTCTGCTCGGCCAGCGTGTGGTAATAGTCGTACTGGATCACCTGCACGTAGAAAAAGCGCACGAACAGGACAAAGAAGGCGAACAGCACCGCGCCGCCGGCGATCGCCAGCCGCAGCTCGAAGTTGTAGAGCTCGCGTTGATGGTCGCGAAGCTCGACGGTGCGGTTCATCGCCGTTCGGGGGAATGTGGCCAGCCGCATGCGGGGTGGACGCCTTACACCTCGTCCGGATCCCGCCGCGAGCGCAGCAGAATCCTGAACAGGAACCGGGTTACCGGCCACAACAGCGCAGCGATAACGCTGGGAACGAAATACCACCAGCCCGGATATTGGCCGCCCGCCGCTACCCGGACTGCCAGCACGATCACTTGCATCAGCAGCAGGATCGCCAGCACGTGAAGCATCTGGTGGCGCACACCGAACATCGCCACGCGCCGGTGCAGCGCGATGGCACTGAACATCATCACCGAGTAGGCCAGCGCGTGCTGCCCGAACAGGCTGCCCTCGGCCACGTCCACCGCCAGGCCGAGCAGCCAGGCGGGGAGGAACCCGACCTTACGCGGCTGGTGGATTCCCCAGTACAGCAACGTGAGGGCAACGAAATCGGGGCGCAGCACCAGCACCCAGCCGGTGAACTGCATCAGGTTCAGCAGCAGCGCAGCAACCAAGGTCAGGGCGACGTACAGCGGTCTGACCGGGAGCAGGATATCTTCGGTCGAAAGGTTACTGAATTCAGAGCCGCGCATCATCCGTCCCTCCGCGACTTGCGCGGCTTGGCCTTCTTTTGCTGGACTGCCGGAGGGTATTCGGGCAGCGGCGCCAGCCTGGAGAGAACCAGGACCTGGCGGTGGCGGTTGACGCCGGCGGCCGGAGTACAGGTGATGCGCGCAAAAGGGTATGCGGCGTTGCGCTCGATGTTGGAAACCACCGCCACCGGTAATCCTGCCGGGTAGACGCCGTCGATGCCGGAGGTCACCAGCACGTCGCCGATCTCGATGTCTGCACTGACCGGCATGAAGCGCAGGTCCAGCGCGCCGTCGTAGCCGGTGCCGAAAACCGCGGCGCGCAGGCCATTTTTCACCAACTGGACCGGCACGACCTGTTCGCGGTCGGTGATCAGAGCGATTTCTGCGGTCCATGGAAAAGCCCGGCTCACCTGACCGATCAGGCCGGTATCGTCGATTACGGCCGCGCCTTCCTCGACCTTGTGCGACGAGCCCTTGTCGACAATCACCTTGCGGCTGAACGGATCGCGGCCGAAGTAGATGATCTCCGCCGCCACCGAGGTTGGTCCGGCGCGAGCCTTCATGTCCAGCAGCTCGCGCAGGTGACGGTTCTCGTCGATCAGTTCCTGCTGCGTCTGCAACTGCCCGGCGTTGAGGAAATTCTCGCGCGCGAGGTGCTCGTTCTCCCGTTGCAGGTAGGATTGGCTGACAAAGAAACTGCCGATGTGCGAAGCCACTTTTCCCGGCACGTCCACGATTCTCTGCAGAGGATAGAGCACCACGCCGATCGCCTTGCGCATCCCTTCCATGTAGTGGAAACGGGCGTCGGCGTACAGCAGGATCAGGGAGAGCAGCGCGAAGAATGACAGTCTTGCAAGGAGACTGGGGCCCCGCTTGAAGAATGGCGGTGGGGTGTACTCCATCAGGGGTGAGGCGTAAGGCCGGAAACGTGAGGCGGAAAACCGGGGGCGCGCGCCATTGATCGGGAGTTCGGACCGGGAACTTGCGCCTTATCCTTCACGCCTCTCGCCTCACCTCCAGGTCAGTCGTTCGTGAATATGTTACCGATCCTGTCGATCTTTTCCAGCGCCTGTCCGGAGCCGCGCACCACGCAGGTGAGCGGGTCGTCGGCGATGATCACCGGCAACCCGGTCTCTTCCATCAGCAGCCGGTCGATATCGCGCAACAGCGCGCTGCCGCCGGTGAGCACCATGCCTTTTTCGGCGATATCGGCGCCGAGTTCCGGCGGAGTCTGCTCGAGCGCCGATTTGACCGCGCTGACGATGCTGTTGAGAGGGTCGGTCAGCGCTTCCAGGATTTCGTTGCTGGAAATGGTGAAACTGCGCGGAATGCCTTCCGCGAGGTTGCGGCCCTTGACCTCTTTTTCGCGCACTTCCGAACCCGGGAATGCCGAGCCGATCTCCTTCTTGATTTCCTCGGCGGTGGTTTCACCGATCAGCATGCCGTAATTACGGCGGATGTAATTGATGATAGCCTCGTCGAACTTGTCGCCTCCGACCCGCACCGAACCGGAGTAGACGATGCCGCCCAGCGAGATCACGCCGACTTCCGTGGTGCCGCCGCCGATGTCCACCACCATCGAGCCGGTGGCTTCGTCCACCGGCAGGCCGGCGCCGATTGCGGCTGCCATCGGCTCCTCGATCAGTTCCACCTTGCGCGCGCCGGCGCCGTAGGCAGACTCGCGGATCGCCCGGCGCTCCACCTGGGTGGAGCCGCAGGGCACGCAGATGACGATGCGCGGACTGGGGGAGAACAGGCGCGAATCGTGGACCTTCTTGATGAACAGCTTTAGCATCTGTTCGGTGACCGTGAAATCGGCAATAACGCCGTCTTTCATCGGCCGGATCGCGGTGATGTTGCCGGGGGTACGGCCAAGCATCTGCTTGGCCGCGAGCCCCACTTCCTGGATCACCTTCTTGCCGTTCGGGCCGCCTTCCTGCCGGATCGCCACTACCGACGGTTCGTTGAGCACGACGCCCTTGCCCTGCACGTAGATCAGGGTATTGGCGGTGCCGAGGTCGATGGCAAGGCCGTTGGAAAAATAGCCGTTGAGGAATCCAAACATAAAGTGAGCGCTGGTGTCGCCGTGGTGCGAGAAATGAGGAGGTTATGATACCCTATCCCACTGCGGCGGTTAACAAAAAGCGGGTTTCCCAGGAGCCACCCGGGTGCGGCCACTGGCCTTGCGGTCCTCCTTCCTGTCCCGTTCCTGAACCCGGCCGCAACCACGGAAGCCTCCCACCAAATGGCACTTACGCTCAGCGACGTTAAGCGCATCGCTCATCTCGCGCGAATCGAGGTGACCGATGCCGAAGCCGGGCTGGCGCTCGGGCAGCTCAACGACATCTTCAAGCTCATCGAGCGGCTGCAATCGGTGGACACCAGCGGCATCGAACCGATGTCTCATCCGCTCGGCGGTTCGCAACGGCTGCGCGAGGACCTGGCCAGCGCGCCGGACGACCGCGAGGCCAACATGTGGAACACGCCGGCGCAACATGACGGCCTGTTCCTCGTGCCCAAGGTCATCGAGTAGGGGCCGCGGGATGTTCGAAAAGTCGGTTGCCGAGCTGGGCCACGCGCTGATTGCCAGGGAAGTCTCCGCCGTCGAACTTGCCCGGCTTTTCCTCGAACGCATCGAAAGCCACAGGAACCTAAACGCCTTTCTGGACGTGCGTCCGGAAGTCACGCTGGCGCAGGCGCGCGCCGCCGATGCGCGCATCGCCAAAGGCGACGCGACGCCACTGAGCGGCGTGCCGATCGCGCACAAGGACATTTTCGTCACCCGGGATTTCCATTCGACCGCCTCGTCGCGGATGCTCAAAGGCTACATGAGCCCATTCGATGCCACGGTCGTCGAGAGGCTGGGGGACGCCGGAATGGTTGCGCTGGGCAAACTCAACTGCGACGAGTTCGCGATGGGCTCGTCCAACGAGAACAGCCATTACGGCAACGTACTCAACCCCTGGGACAAGTCCGCGGTACCGGGCGGTAGCTCGGGTGGTTCGGCGGCGGCGGTCGCCGCGAGAATCGCCCCCGCGGCAACCGCCACCGACACCGGCGGATCCATTCGCGAGCCGGCGGCGTTTTCCGGCGTTACCGGCATCAAGCCGACCTACGGCCGCGCATCGCGCTGGGGCATGATCGCGTTCGCCTCCAGCCTGGACCAGGCCGGCATCATGACCCGCTCGGCAGAGGATGCGGCGTTGATCTTCAACGCCATGCTCGGCTTCGACCCGAAGGATTCGACCAGCGTCGAGCGCGCCCCTGAGGACTACACCCGCTCGCTCAACCTCGACCTCAAGGGCGTGCGCATCGGCGTGCCGAAAGAGTTCTTCGGCGAAGGCCTGCAACCCGACGTGGAAAAGGCGGTGCGGGAAGCACTCGCCGAGTACGCCAAGCTTGGAGCCAGACTGGTGGACATCTCGCTTCCGAACGCAGCGCTCGGCATCCCGGTCTATTACGTGATCGCGCCGGCGGAATGTTCCTCGAACCTGAGCCGCTTCGACGGCGTGCGCTACGGCCACCGCGCAGCGCACTACACCGACCTCATCGACATGATGAAGAAGTCGCGCTCGGAAGGCTTCGGTCCGGAGCCCAAACGCCGCATCCTGATCGGCACCTACGTGTTGTCGCATGGCTACTACGATGCGTACTACATCCAGGCGCAGAAGGTGCGCCGGATCATTGCCGACGAGTTCCAGCGCGCCTTCCGCGAGTGCGACCTGATCGCCGGACCGGTCACCACCGGCGTGGCGTTCGGCTTCGGCGAGAAGGCCGCCGATCCGGTGGCGATGTACCTGTCGGACCTGTACACCATTCCCGGCAGCCTGGCCGGCATTCCGGGGATGAGCATTCCCTGCGGCTTCGGCGCGAAGAATCGCCCGGTCGGCCTGCAACTGATGGCCAATTACTTCGATGAAGCCAGGCTGCTCGGCGCCGCGCACCGCTACCAGCAGGCGACCGACTGGCATTTGCGGGTTCCACCCGCAACGAGAGAGTGATGAGTGATGAGTCAGGAACAAGAGCTTTGAAGCCGCGCAAGCGTTCGGAGCCTTTGCCTCACGCCTCACCCCTCGCCCCTCACCCCTCACCCGAGCGATAGCGTATGGACTGGGAAATCGTCATCGGCATCGAGACCCACGCGCAGCTGTCGACACGCTCGAAGATCTTCTCGCCGGCGTCGACTGCGTTCGGCGCAGCGCCCAATACCCAGGCCTGTGCGTTCGACATGGCGTTACCCGGCACCTTGCCGGTGCTCAACAAGGGCGCCGTAGAGCGGGCGATCCGCTTCGGGCTGGCGGTCGGCGGAACCATCAACCGGCGCTCGATCTTCGCGCGCAAGAATTATTTCTATCCCGACCTCCCTAAGGGTTACCAGATCAGCCAGTACGAAATCCCCATTGTGCAGGGCGGCAGTATTGCAATCCAGACTAAGGAAGGCGTAAAAGTCGTGCGGCTTACCCGCGCCCATCTCGAGGAAGATGCCGGTAAATCGCTCCATAAAGATTTCCAGGGCATGAGCGGCATCGACCTGAACCGCGCCGGCACGCCGCTGCTGGAGATCGTTTCCGAACCGGACATGCGCTCCGCGGAAGAGGCGGTCGCCTACACCAAAGCCCTTTATAAGCGCATCGTGGAAGAGATCGAAATCTGCGATGGCAATATGCAGGAAGGTTCGTTCCGTTGCGACGCCAATGTCTCAGTGCGGCGCCCCGGCGCGCCGCTCGGCACGCGCCGCGAGATCAAGAACCTGAATTCTTTCCGTTTCCTGCAGCAGGCTATCGAATACGAGATCAAGTGGCAGATCGAGACGCTTGAGGACGGCGGTAAGATTCAGCAGGCGACGGTTCTGTTCGATGCGGACAGCGGCGAGACGCGCATGATGCGAACCAAGGAGGACGCGCACGACTACCGTTACTTCCCTGACCCGGATCTATTGCCGATTGTGATATCGGATGAATTGATCGAACAAATAGAAAAATCCATGCCGGAGTCGTTGCAGTTACAGCATCAAAAAATTCTCGACTACGGTCTCTCGGTTCAGCAGGCCGACCAACTTACTTCAAGTCGCAGCATTTCGTCGTCCACGCTTTCGATTCTGGACGGTGCTTCTCCGAAGGAAGCATCGTTGCTAGTTAACTGGATTTTGGGTCCAATCAGCGCAAAGATGAACCAAGAGAACATCGACTTCAGCGAGCTTCAATCAAAGCTACCGGCGGATACTCTTAGAACGCTGGCCGCACGTGTGACAGAAGGGGCCATATCCAACACAAGCGCGACGAATGTCGTACTGCCTACTATTTGGGCCGGCGAGGTTAGCGTGGACGAGATCATCGAAAAAAAGGGTCTGAAACAGATTTCCGACTCGGGCGCGATCGAGAAGAAAGTCGATGAAGTGCTCGCCGCCAACCCGCAACAGGTTGCCGATTACAGGAGCGGGAAAAACAAGGCCTTCAACTCGCTGGTGGGCCAGGTGATGAAGGCCAGCAACGGCAAGGCCAATCCCGCCCAGATCAACGACATACTGAAGAAAAAACTTCGCTAGCCTATTTGCCGGCCGTCTTCAGTTCGCGGTAACGCAGTTTGTCGGCCTGGTACTTGGCGCGCACCGATTCGGCGTAGCTCTTTTTCTGCTGCAACTCGTCCTCGAGCTCCGGTATTTCCTCAAGCTTGCCGTCAATTTCTTCCAGCAGGTACGGCGGGATCGCTTTCTCCTGTCCCGCAAGGCGGTTCGCCTCCGACTTCAGATCGAAAAGCTGCGAATTCGCCTTGGCCAGTCTGTTTTCGGCCGTCTTTATCGCCTGCAACGGAATCGCCAGGCTACGGTCGCGCGCCAGGTCGATCTCCTCTTCCGACGTGTAGGTCGCGATCAGGGAACGATCGCGGCGTTGACTTTCTGCCAATTCCTTGCGCCCCCGCTCCTCTTCCGGTGTGGGTTTCGGCGCCACGGCTGGCTTGGCGGTTTCGTGCTTCTTCAACACCCTTCCCTGACGATTCATTTCCTCGGTCTGCCCGCATTCCGGTGTGAATTTGTCCGAGTAGTAGATCTTGCCCCGGTCGTCCACGCACTTGTACATGACTGGGCGGGGAGCGCCGGGTTTGGGTTTCTGCTGCGCCATTGCCGGGCCGGCGAGTGCCGCCGCGATCGTCAGGCTTACAAGCGTTTGAATCACTCTCATACCGGTACCCCGTACTCTTTGCGGTAGCGTTCCACTGCTTGCAACTGCCGTGCCATATCCGCGCGCGCCCCCAGATATGCGGTAAGGTCTTCGAGCGTGGCGATACTGATAAGGGGGATGCCGAACTGGCTGCGCACCTCCTGGGCGGCGGACTGCGGACCGCTGCCGCGCTCCATCCGGTCGAGCGCAATGACCACGCCGCAGGGTGCCGCGCCGGCCGCGCGAATGATCTGCACCGATTCGCGCACCGATGTGCCGGCGGAAATGACGTCGTCCACGATCAGCACCCTCCCGGCGAGCGGCGCGCCTACCGTCATGCCTCCCTCGCCGTGGTCTTTGGCTTCCTTGCGATTGAAGCAGAACGGCATGTTTCGCCCAATTTCGGCAAGCGCTACGGCGGTGGCGGCAACCAGAGGGATGCCCTTGTAAGCCGGACCGAACAGCATGTCGAAGGCAGGATCGGCGGCGACGATGGCTTTCGCGTAGAATTGCCCGAGCTTTCGCAGCGCCTCGCCGTCGTTGAACAAACCGGCGTTGAAGAAATAAGGCGACAGACGCCCGGCCTTGGTCTTGAACTCGCCGAAGCAGAGAACACCGCGGGCCAAGGCAAATTCAATAAACTCCTGCCTGAAATTTTTCATTGCCTGTCGTGCGAATTGTCTCCCTCAATCTAAACGGCATACGTTCGGCAGTCAACAAAGGCTTTCTCGAGTGGATGTCCACGCAGGAAGCCGACGCGATTTGTGTCCAGGAGATCAAGGCGCAGGACCGCGACCTTGACGACGCGATCCGCAATCCCGGCGGATACCGCGGCTACTTTCATTGTGCCGATCGGCCCGGCTACAGCGGCGTCGGAATCTATTGCCGCAAAAAACCGGATCGCGTGATCGAAGGCCTCGGCATTCCCGACATCGATGCCGAAGGCCGTTACGTCGAGGCGCAGTTCGGCAATCTCAGCATCGTCTCGGTGTACGTTCCGTCCGGATCAAGTTCACCCGAGCGTCTGGCGATCAAGTTCAACTTCATGGAGCGTTTCATCGCGCCGCTGCACAGGCTTGCGCAAAGCGGCCGCGACGTCATTCTCTGCGGCGACTGGAATGTCGCGCACAGGGAAATCGACCTGAAGAACTGGCGCTCAAACCAGAAGAACTCCGGCTTCCTGCCCGAGGAGCGTGAGTGGTTTTCCGGCGTGCTCGACAAGCTCGGGTACATGGACGTGTTCCGCCGCCTAAACCAGGAACCCGAGCAATACACCTGGTGGTCCAACCGCGGCCAAGCCTGGGCCAAGAACGTGGGATGGCGAATCGACTATCAGCTCGCCACGCCCGGGATTGCCGCAAAAGCGAAAAGCGCCGCGATCTACAAGGCGCAGCGTTTCAGCGACCACGCACCGCTTACCATCGACTATGACTACCCGCTGGCTTAGCGACCTGCGCGTGTATACGCAGCCGCCCGTGGCCCGCATGGTGTTGCTCGGCTTCTCTGGTGATTGGGAAACGGCGACGTGACGCACAGGACGGCTTCTCGCCGGAGGGCGAAGCGCGAAAAGAGGGGCATGGATCAGAACAGTACGACCGCGTTACGCGACTGGCGCAGCAGGCTGCCGGAAGGCGTACGCCCCTATTTTGAGTCCGCGCCCCTCGCGGCGTTGTTCCTGGGCATCTCCTCCGGCTTCGGCTTCGCGATGATCGGCGCGACTCTGACCACGCGCCTCGCCCAGCACGGTATCACCAAGAGCGCGGTGACCGCCTTCGCGCTCACTTTCCTCGCCTACAACTTCAAGTTCCTGTGGGCGCCGATCGTCGACAACGTCCGGCTGCCGGTGATCGGCAGATTCGGGCAGCGGCGCAGCTGGCTGTGGCTGGTCGGCGTGCTGGTAATGGCCGCCGTCGCGTTCCTCGGAATCGCCGATCCGGACGAAGCACTTTATATCGTCGCGATCGCCGCGATCACCGTGGGCGTTGCTGGCGCCACGTTCGACATCATCATCGACGCCTACCGCATCGAGCTGCTCGAGCCGCGCCAGCTCGGCGTCGGCTCCGGCATGTCGCAGTACGGCTGGCGCATCGGCGCCGCGGCGGCCGGCGCCCTGGCGCTGGTCATCGCCGCCCGTCTCGGCTGGAGCGCCGCCTATCTCGCCTGCGCCGTGTTCGCACTCCCGGGGATGCTGGTTGGCGTGGTGATGGGCGAGCCTGAGCGGCACCGCGAGCCGGCCAAGCCGCGCGGCGGCGTCGAGGCGATCGTCGCCTATTTCAGCCCGTTGCTCGAGTTCCTCAAGCGCCAGGGGGCGCTGGTGGTGCTGCTGTTCGTGCTCATCCACAAGATCGGCGACACGCTCGCCAACCTTACGCTCAGGCTGCTCTTCAAGGACCTCGGCTTCAGCAACGACGAGGTGGCCTTCTACGACGTCGGCGTCGGCTTCATGACGCTGCTGATCGGCATTTTCGTCGGCGGCATTCTCTACGCGCGCCTGGGGATGAAGCACGCGGTCCTGGTCAGCCTGGTCCTGATGGCGGTGTCGAATTTCAGCTTCGCCGCACTGGCGGCGGCCGGCCATACCAACATCGGCATGGCGGCGGCGGTCGGCTTCGAGAATTTCGCGAGCGGCATAGGCGGCGTGACCGTGGTCGCCTACCTCTCCGCGCTGTGCAACCTGCGCTTCACTGCGACCCAGTACGCCCTGCTCTCCGCGCTGGCGAGCATCGCCGGCCGCTTCTTCACCGGGACGAGCGCCGGCGCGCTGATCGAGGCGATCGGCTACGTGACCTTCTATCTGTTCACCACCGTCATCGCGTTCCCGGGCGTGATCCTGTTCTGGTTCATGATCCGCTCTGGGCTAGCCGACCTGTCGATCGGCTCGGCAGGCAAGGAGGGCGACGGCGACGCGCGCGCCGACAAGGCAGCTGACGCCTAGGGAAAGCCGGTAACGCTATACGCGTGAACCTGCGTCGAAGCGGAAAACCGCGAGCGAACCCAGCAGGTTGGGCAGCACGTTTACCGGCTTGGCGTCGTCCATCACCAGGCGTTCGAGGATGCGCACGCCGTGGGTTCTGCAGTAAACCTCGAAATCTCTGATGGTGAAAAGATGGATGTTCGGAGTGTCATACCACTCGTAAGGCAGTTCCTTCGACACCGGCATGCGCCCGGCCAGAATCTGCAGCCGGTGCCGCCAGTATCCGAAGTTCGGGAACGTGACGATGCCCTCGCGGCCGACCCGAAGCATGTCCTTGAGGAGGCGTTCGGTGTGGCGCACCGCCTGCAGCGTCAGCGACAGGATCACGTAATCGAAGGAATTCGACTCGAATCCCGACAGTCCCGACTCCAGGTCGTTCTGCAGCACGTTCACTCCGTTGCGGACGCAGGCCAGCACCTTGGCATCGTCGATCTCGATGCCGTAACCGCTCACCCCGCGCGCCTGCTTCAAATGGCGCAGCAGCGATCCGTCGCCGCAACCGAGGTCGAGCACCTGCGCATTCGGCTTGATCCACTTCGCGATCGCGGCAAAGTCGGAACGGCCGGACAGCGTGGCAAGGGTTGCGGACGCGCTCATGTCCCCGGGCCCTGCAGGACGATGTTGCTGAAGTAGGTATGGATCAGGTTGTGGTAGCGCGGATCGTCCATCAGGAAAGCGTCGTGGCCGTGCGGCGCATCGATCTCCGTGTAGCTCACGTTCAGGCGGTTGTCCACCAGCGCCTTGATGATCTCGCGCGAACGCGCCGACGAAAAACGCCAGTCCGAGGTGAACGACACCAGCAGGAAGCCCGCCTTCGCCGGTTTCAGCGTTGCAGACAGGTCGCCGCCGCAGACCGCAGCCGGGTCGAAGTAGTCGAGCGCCTTGGTGATGCGCAGATAAGTGTTGGCGTCGAAACGTTCCGCGAACTTGTCGGCCTGGTGGCGCAGGTAAGACTCGATCTGGAACTCGACGTCGAAATTGAACTTGTACGCGCCTTCGCGCAACTCGCGGCCGAATTTCTCCGCCATCACATCGTCGGACAGATAGGTAATGTGTCCGATCATGCGCGCGATGCGAAGCCCGCGCCTCGGTACCACCCCGTACGAATAGTAATTGCCGCCGTGGAAATCCGGATCGGTGGTGATCGCCTGGCGCGCCACCTCATTGAAGGCGATGTTCTGCGCCGAAAGTCTGGGCGCAGCGGCGATCACGATGGAATGGCGCACGCGCTCCGGCTGGCTGATGGCCCACTGCAGCGCCTGCATCGCTCCCAGGCTCCCGCCCATCACCGCGGCGAAGCGCTCGATGCCCAGCCGTGTGGCCAGCCGCGCCTGCGCCTCCACCCAGTCGTCCACCGTCACCACCGGAAAATCGGCGCCCCACGGCCTGCCGGTCGCGGGATTGATGCTAGAAGGGCCGGTGGATCCGTGGCAGCCGCCAAGGTTATTGACGCCGACGACGAAGAAGCGGTTGGTATCCACCGGCTTGCCCGGGCCGATCAGGTTGTCCCACCAGCCGACGTTTTCCGGGTCGTCGGCATAGACGCCCGCGACGTGGTGCGAGGCGTTCAGCGCGTGGCAGACCAGCACCGCGTTGTCGCGCGCGGCGTTGAGCGTACCGTAGGTTTCGTAGGCGAGGTCGTACGAATCCAGGCGCGCACCGCTCTTGAGCGCGATCGGATCATCGAAGTGCGCAATTTTCGGGCTGACGACGCCGACGGAACCTTCGGGTGGCATGGGAACTCTGGGGCCTGGTTTGCGCGGATTATATCGGCGGGCCGTTACGACGCGGGTTTCGCCACCGACAGCCGCCGCAGCATCTGCCCGACCGCGTCGCTCTTCATGTCGCGAAACAGGAGCCGCTCCTCCCATTCCTTGGCGAGCACCTCGGTCTCGTCGTAAGTCATGATGCGGCGCAGAACGATCTCTCCCGGCGATGCGAGCTCGGTGCCGACGCGATCGGTCAGTCGGTAGGCGACCCGGTAACGCAAGTCGAATTCGCTCACCTTGCCGCTGCTGG
>JBOIFZ010000395.1:0-1906 GCA_050741735.1 Burkholderiales bacterium | reverse complement strand
TCACCGATCAGGCGCATGAAGGTATCGGGCCCAGAGCCGGGACCGAAACCGAGCGTGACCTTCAGCGGGCGCGACGGGAATGTCTGGGCTTGCGCCGCGGCGCACAGCAGGGTGAGCAGCGCGGTGAGGAGCATCTTCATGGTTGCCTCCTTCTGGAGCTTTGGATTCTGCGCACCGCGGCACCGCGCCGCCAGACCGCAATCCGGTTAGCAGCTATTCCACATTGCGATAGCTGCTAGTGGCGCGATGCCATTTTCCCGGAGGCGCCGCCCGGCCGATGCCGCCGCCGGGAGGCGTAAACTAACCAGCGCAGTTCGATCAGGACGGCGCGGCACCCGCCGCACCACCGCTACCGACGAAGACAAATCGTCACAATGGAGGAAACGTCATGTATGGCGCAGTTCAAATGATGCCTGCCGCGCTGATAGGCGCGCTGGCGATGTTGCTGTTGCCGGTTGAGCCGAGCCTGGCGCAAGGGTCGGGTCCGCAGTTCGACATGACCAAGGTGACTGAGAACGCTTACAGCTTCCGATTCTCCATTCACCGCAACATGGTCCTGGTCACCAGTGATGGTGTGATCGTCACCGATCCCATGAATCCGGTCGCGGCCCAGCACATGATGGCCGAGATCAAAAAAATCACCGACAAGCCGGTGAAGCTCGTCATCTATAGCCACAATCACTGGGATCACATCGCTGGCGCCAAGATTTTCAAGGACCAAGGCGCCAAGATCATCCAACATGAGCTGGCGGCAAAGGAAACCCGGCCTTCTCCGACCGTGGTGCCAGCGGACGAAACGTTCTCCGGCGAGAAACACGTCGTGACGATGGGCGGTCAAACGGTCGAGCTGATCTACGTGGGTCGCAGTCACGGTGCCGGCATGGTCGTCATGCGTGTGCCGAAGGAGCGTATTCTCCATACCATCGACGTGGTGACGCCGGGTCGGATCGTATTCCTGTTCATGCCCGACTTTCTCCCGCAGGACTGGATCAAGGCGCTGCGAAAGTGGGAGCAATTGGATTACGACCGGATCATCCCCGGCCATGGACCGGCGTCCGCTCCGAAATCCGCGGTCGTCGAGCAGCGTCAGTATCTTGAAGATCTTGGCGCTGCAGTAGCCGAGGGCAGCAAGCGGGCTGGCAATCCGTTTGCATTCGACCAGATCACGGAGCACGTCAAGAACGACCTCAGGCCCAAATACGGCAAATGGGATCAGTTCGACAACTGGATGATGTTGAACGTCCAGCGCATCAGCCTTGAACAGCGTATCGGCTGGTAGATTTCTGGACGCATCGTCCGCGGGCAGGGGGCGCCGGCGCCCCCTGCGGCGTGTTTTCGGACCGCGCGAGCAAGCCGGCGCATCGCGAATGGATTGACCGGTGAGGGACTGCTGGCTGAACAAGCGGTTCTCCGACCTGCAGACCCCGGCCGCCACCGCCGAATACCGCGCGCGGCGCGAGGAGGTTCTCGCACGCTACTCGCTCGAACCAGAGGTGCGGCGCGCGGTGCTCGAGAACGACGTGCCGTTTCTCGCAAAGCGCACCAATCCTTCCCTTCTGCGCTATTTCTTCTTCGCGACGGGAATAGCCGACGCGGAGTTCATCCGAACGCTACGCCCTGGCTAGCCTGGTGGGCGTCTATGCGGCGAGCCATGGGCCGCTGCTGGTGCGCGAGTGGTCTGCGGTTCCGCCTGGCGAAAAGGCGCACGGTGCCGCCGGCGGCCGCGGGTTCGAGCTGGTCGCCTACCTGCCTGTGCCCACGGTCATCGTCGGCTGCGCCTTCGCCGAGTGGCGGCTCTAGCGTATTCCACTATTCGGGCGTGATGCCGGCCATGCGCACCATTTCGGCGTGGAGGCGCAGCTCGTCCATGAAGAACTTCTTGAACTCCGCCGGCGAATCGCCGACC
>JBOIFZ010000394.1:0-4800 GCA_050741735.1 Burkholderiales bacterium | reverse complement strand
GAGACCGCGCGCTCTACCTGGCCGCGCTGCGCAGAATGCGCGAAAGCTACTCGAAGGACGGCCTGTTCCCGCCGGCCGGCGTCGAGGCGCAGTACAAGGTGCTGATCGGTTTCGAGCCCGCGGTCAGGGAAGCGAAGGATCTGAATCCCGCCGATTCGTATACAAACGAATTCGTGCGCAAAGCCCAGAAGAAGCATGAATAGGGGGTGGGAAATAATCCCATGCGACACTGGGTAGGTAAAAGCCGACCCCAGGCCGGCTTCAAACGCGTTGACGATAAGGGCGCGAAGACGAGCAAGAAAGGACGCGAAGGAAACCGGAACCTGTTTACGGGATGGCGGGTAAACAATTGCAGCGAACGGTTTGGTTCGCGGCTGATGGCCGGACTTGAGATTTGGAGGGTTATGCGTTTCGGAAAGGGGCGTGGACCGCGCGTGTCAGCGCAAGAAACTCTCCACCTGACAGGCTTTCCTGGGCACAGTCCGGCCCCTTTCTTCAATCCCTCAGGCCGATCTGGCACCGACACTTGAGCCCTCCCGCGACACGTGATACGGTCGCATTCCCTATCCGTCAACCCGCTGTCATCGAAGTGCCGAGGACGCGCATGAAGTATCCGATGAAAATCATAACCATGCTGTTGGCCGTTGCGCCCGTTACGGTGTTGGCACAAACTGCTCCCGAGACCGGCAAGGAAATTTTCGAACAGATGTGCGCCGGATGCCACGGCACCTATGGTAACGGCCAGGAAGGGACAAAGAGCGGGTTCGTGCCGCGTATCGGCACGCTCGCCAACAAGGAATACATGGCCTCGGTGCCGGACGACTATCTCAAGATGATCATCAAGAAGGGCGGCGCCTACATGGGCAAGATCGCGGCCATGCCCGCCTGGGAGAAGCGATTGAGCGACGAAGAGATCCGCGACATCGTTGCCCATATGCGGACCTTCTGAATCAGCCGGCCCCCGTTACGGGGTCGCACTGGCCGGGATGGAGAGACTTTGCGAAGGGTCTGAATGTAGTTGGTGTGAATGTAGCACGGCAAGCTGAAGTGGAATTTCAACCGAGGAGGAGAGGAAAATGAAGATACTAAGATACGCGGCAGTACTTGCTTTGGCCGTGGGGTCCGTATCGGGGTCCGCTTTCGCGCAAGATCGCGCAAAGGCGGAGCCGGGCGGCCCGGCGGGTAAATGGTCCACGCGCACGGCCGTCACGCCGGACCCGAGCAAGATCAAGGTTCCAGCAGGTTACAAGGTCGGAGTGTTCGCCGCCGGCCTCGATACCGTCACGTCGATGACGGTCGACAAGAGCGACAACGTCTGGGTTGCCATTTCCGGCAATACCTTCGGCTTTCCGCCGGAGGGCATCGACAAGCCTCACGTGAAAATCTTCAACAAGTCCGGCAAGTTGATCCGGGACGGCGTCGGCCTGGGCATGTTCAAGTCCTTTGCCCTGAACGAAATCGGCTATTGCGCGGAAAACGGCCGCACCTACGTTGGCGACTACAGCTACGGCGTCTGGGAAATCGACGGCGTGAACGGGACGCCCAAGCTGATCATGAACGAAGTTCCGATCGGCGACCACGCGCTTGGCGCGATCATGTGCCGGGACGGTTGGCTGTACTACGCGGTGGGGGCTCCCAGCAATTCGGGCTATGCCGATCCGGACATCCATGGCTGGACTGATGCGGTCGATCCCTACTGGGAAAAGCGCACGTCGGCAGGTGTCCCTGCACTGCCGCGCGATCCGCCCTGCCGGGACATCGTGCTGACCGGGCTTAACATCCGCGACAGCCAGGGGAATCTCACAGGCGCGTACCTGCCCAAGGGCACCCCTTCCAAGCCGGGTCAGGTCATCAAGGCGCAAAAGCCCTGCGGTGGCGCCGTTCACAGGACGAAACTGAAAGCCGACAGCAGCTATACGCGCGACGACTGGGAAGTGTATGCGTTTGGATTCCGCAACATGTCCGGGCTTGCGTTCGGGCCCAAGGGTTCGCGGTTCGAGAACGCCCTGGCCGTCAGCGACAACGGGCACAACGACAAGGGCAATCGGCGCGTCGCCAACTCTGGCGAGAATCTCTTCATCGTGACCGAGAAGGGCCAGGATGCGGGCTTCCCCGACAAGCCGGGCTTGAACTTCACGAACATCAAGCGCCACGGGCCTGACGTCTATCGCGGAAACAAGTTCGACCCCACCCGGCCGAACCCCCAGCTGTACATCGGGGACAAGCCGTTCGTTCCGTCGCTGCCGCCCTACCGTTTCATCGACCATTCGATCGGGTTGCGGGGCACGCCGCTGATCATCGCCAATCCCAATCCGAACGGGTACATCAACCCGGTGATGGAGTGGGACACGAACAACCCGATGGACGGATTGGCGTGGGCGCCGAAGGCTTTTGGAGCCGAACCCGACACGCTGTTCACCGCGGTGTTCGGCATCATCGACAACGGGCCGGAAAGCCTGCGGCCGATGTGGCCGGCGATCGTTAAGATCCAGTTCCTGAATCCGGCGGGCATCAAGTGGTCGATCTTCTCGGAGAACATGGAACCCGGCCCCAACGCCTATCAGAAGAAGGAAAACCGGGGCGGATACGAGCGCACCAACGACGTCGAGTTCAGCATGGATGGCAAGACGATGTACGTCGCGGACTACGGCGAACTGTACGTGAACTACCAGATGGAGTCGCCGTTCTACACGACGCCGAAATCCGCCGTCGTCTGGACAATCACCAAGCAATAAGTCACTTCAGTTGATCTCATCCCGGCGGCTGTGGCCGCCGGGATATTTTTTCCCGCCCCGGTTCCCAGCCTCGCGTTCGCAGGGATGCCGCACGGTTGACTCACGACCACCGGGCCGCACGCGCTGCAGTGATTCCGCCAAAGTATGATCGCCTCGGCCGGCCCGGACCCGGGCAAGATCGTTGTTCCCCCGGGGAAACAGGGTCGGAGTATTCACCTTCGGCCTCGATAAAATCACATCCATCGCGGTCGATAAGAGCGGCAACGTCCTGCTCGCCGCCCGGGCCGGTAGAATAGCCGCCTTTGACCGCGGTCAAGGCACCACCTGCCGGACCATTCGATCACCGGTCTGCATCGATGCCCAAGCCCTTTCACGACGTCATCCGTATCCGCGGCGCGCGCCAGAACAATCTCAAGAACCTTGATCTCGATCTGCCGCTGAATGAATTGCTGGTGGTGACCGGCGTGTCCGGTTCGGGCAAGTCGTCGCTGGTGTTCGACACCCTCTATGCCGAGGGCCAGCGCCGCTACGTGGAGACTTTCTCGCCCTACGCGCGCCAGTTCCTGGAGCGCATGGACAAGCCGCGGGTGGACCGGATCGAAGGCATTCCACCGGCGATCGCCATAGACCAGACCAACCCGGTGCGCACCTCGCGTTCCACGGTCGGCACCATGACCGAGCTCAACGATCACGTGAAACTGCTGTACGCGCGCGCCGCGCAGTTGTTCTGCCGCGGCTGCGGGCGGCCGGTGAGGCGCGATTCACCGGATACGATCTTCGAGGCTTTGCGCCAGCGGGCAAGCGAAGCCGGCGATCCCCGCCTGATCGTCACCTTTCCGCTTGCCGTACCGAAGAACTTTTCCGAAGCCGAGGTCAAACAGCTCCTCGAGCAGCAGGGCTACACGCGGATTTACTCGCAGCGCAAGAATCTCCTGGAGCTGGTGCAGGACCGCTTGCGCATGTCTTCGGCCGAGCGCCCCCGCATGATCGAGGCGCTGGAAGCGGCGCTCAGGGTAGGGCAGGGCAGGGTCAACGTTTATCCCGTGGCGGAAAGCGAGGTTGGACGCGAAAGCGCAGACCAGTCACTCGTCACTCGTCACCCGTCACCTGGCGCCACACCGTGGCGCTACAGCTCGGACCTGCATTGTCCCGAATGCGACATTCACTACGCCGATCCGACGCCTAACCTGTTTTCTTTCAATTCGCCGCTAGGAGCGTGCCAGACCTGCCGCGGCTTCGGCAGGGTAATCGGCATCGACTTCGGACTGATCGTTCCCGACGAATCGAAGACGCTCGCGGGCGGCGCCATCAAACCCTGGCAGACGCCGAGTTTCCACGAATGCCAGGACGACATCGAGAAATACGCGAGGAAACGCGGCATTGCGCTGGATACGCCGTGGCGCGAGCTGAGGGATGCGCACAGGCATTGGGTGCTCGAAGGCGAGCCGGAATGGGTGAGCTGGAAGAAATCCTGGCCCGGCACCTGGTACGGCGTGCGTCGTTTCTTCGATTGGCTCGAAACCAAAAGCTACAAGATGCACATCCGGGTGCTGCTTTCCAAGTACCGCGCCTATACCCCGTGCACTGCGTGCAAAGGTGCGCGTCTGAAGCCGGACGCGCTGCTTTGGCGGCTGGGGACAAAGGCAGATGCGGATCGCGTACTGCCCGCGGGCAGGCGCTTCATGCCGTGGGGCGTGAAGTGGAGCGATGCGCAGCTCGCAGCGCTGCCTGGCCTGACGGTGCACGACCTGATGCTGCTGCCGATCGACAAGACCCGGGCATACTTCGGTTCGCTGCATCTTCCCGCCCCGTTGGATGAGGCCACGGACCAGTTGCTCGGAGAAATCCGCGCGCGGCTCGACTACCTCGACCGGGTCGGGCTAGGCTATCTGACGCTGGACCGCCAGTCGCGCACGCTCTCGGGCGGCGAAGTGCAGCGCATCAATCTCACCACCGCGCTCGGCACCTCGCTCACCAATACGCTGTTCGTGCTGGACGAACCGTCGATCGGCCTGCATCCGCGCGACATGGGCCGGGTGATCGGCGTAATGCAGCGGCTGCGCGA
>JBOIFZ010000393.1:0-10450 GCA_050741735.1 Burkholderiales bacterium | reverse complement strand
TCCGGGATCGGTCTTGCGACCGGGTGGGGAGGCGATGTCGGAATGCCCGACGCAGTCCTGGATCGGGTATGCGCGCTTGAGCGCCCGGATCAGGACCGCCAGCACCGCGTACTGGGTATCGGCGAACGGCTGGTTCTCGGCACCTTCGAGCTCGACGCCGACCGAGAAGTCGTTGCAGCGGTTGCGGCCGCGCCACTCGGACTGCCCGGCATGCCAGGCGCGCCGGGCACACGGGACGAACTGGATCAGTTCGCCATCGCGGCGTATCAAGAAGTGGCTGGAAACCTTGTGGCCCTGGATCTCGCGATAGTACGGGTGGGCGCGCGGATCAAGGCGGTTGGTGAACAGTTCGACGATGCCGTGGCCACCAAACTCGCCCGGCGGAAGGCTGATGCTGTGTATGACCAGGAGCTCGATGTTGGCGCCTGCCGGCCTGTCATCGCAATTCGGTGAAGGCTCGTAAGCCGCCGCGGAAAGCAGGCCGGAAGCGTCGAGCTTCCAGGAAACTTCGCGCTTCCCGCCGTGCGCCCTTCGCCTCACTAGTTCAGACCAAGCCGTTCCATTCTGTAGCGCATCGAGCGGAAGGTGATGCCGAGGAGCTTGGCCGCGGCGGTGCGGTTGTAGCGGGTTTTCTCCAACGCCTCGACGATGGCTTCCTTTTCGACCCGGTCGAGAAAGTCCTGCAGCGGCGCCTTGCTGTCACCTCCGGTGGCAACGGCCTGCTCAGGCAGGTCGCGCGGGGTGAGCTGCAGGTCCTCGGCGGTGATCTTGGCGTCGCTGCACAACGCCATCGCGCGTTCCAGCACGTTTTCCAGTTCGCGCACGTTGCCGGGGAAGTCGTAGCGCTTGAGTTCCTCCAGCGCCTCGCTGCTTACTTCCGGCTTTTTGGTCCCGGCATTGCGGGCCAGCTTGTCGAGCAGCGCGTTGACGAACTGCGGGATGTCCTCGCGCATTTCCCGCAGCGCCGGCATGCGCAATTCGATGACGTTGAGCCGGTAATAGAGGTCGTGTCGGAACTTGCCCGCCTCGACGCATTCGCCGAGTTTCTGGTGGGTGGCACTGATGATGCGCACGTCCACCGGCTCTTCCTGGGTGGAACCCACCTTGCGCACCTTCTTCTCCTGTATCGCGCGCAGGAGTTTCACCTGCATCGCCAGCGGCAGGTCCGCCACCTCGTCAAGAAACAGGGTACCGCCGTTGGCGGCCTGGAAAAAACCGTCGCGGTCGGCGTCCGCGCCGGTGAACGCTCCCTTGCGGTAGCCGAAAAATTCGGACTCCATCAGGTTCTCCGGGATTGCGCCGCAATTCACGGGCATGAAGGGCTGGCTGCGGCGCGCACCTTTTTCGTGGATGAGCCGCGCCGCAAGCTCCTTGCCGCTGCCGGATTCGCCGCTGATGTGCACCGGCGCCTCGCTGCGCGCCAGCTTCTCGATCACCTCGCGCACCTGCTGGATTGCGCCCGACTCGCCGAGCAGCACATGCCCGGTCACGGCCTTGGCAGCGGAGGCCTGCGGCAGCGACAGCGCGGATTTCACCAGCGTGCGCAACTGTTCGAGCGACACCGGCTTGGCCAGGTAATCGAAGGCGCCGGCCTTGAGCGCCGCGACTGCGTTCTCGGTATTGCCGTGAGCGGTAATAACCGCGACCGGCAGGTCCGAAAGATTGTCAGAGATGAACTGCACCAGTTCCAGGCCCTCGCCGTCGGGAAGCCGCATGTCGGTGAGGCAAAGGTCGTAATTGCCGGATCGGACCTTCTCGATCGCCGTCTTTACGGTAGTGGCGCGGTCGACGTCCAGGCCCATGCGCAACAGGGTAAGCTCGATGAGCTCGAGGATGTCTTCCTCGTCGTCGACGATGAGCACCGAGCGGGTGTTGGCGCCCGCCGTCTGCTCCTTGCGTTTCACCATCATGCTCCTCCACAGATAAGGGTGAACTCAGCGCCGACCGGACGATCCACGTAATCGAGCGTGGCGCCATTGGCTTCACATATCTCCCGGGCAATGTAGAGCCCGAGACCGGTGCCGCTGGAGGCCGTGGTGAAAAATGGCTCGAACAGATGCCCGCGCAGCGCCTCCGCCACGCCGGTTCCGTCATCGATGACACTCAACGCTATCGTACCCTGTCGCGGACCCGGCCGCACGCGCAACAGAATGCTCCCGGGTTGTTTCCTGCAGTATCGCAGGGAATTTCTGCACAGGTTCCACATCACCTGATTGAGGTGGCTGCGATCGAAGGCCACGGTCGGGTCTCCTTCGATGTCGATGAGAATGATATCGCCGGGAATCTTCTCGATCCCCGAGAACTCGAAAACGAAAGTGCGCAGGTACTCGCCCAGCCTGAAATGCTCGCGCGTGGCCTGATCACGGCGGTTCAGCTTGAGAACGTCCTGCACCATCCGGTCCAGCCGCTGCGTGTTGTCATGAATGATCTGCAGCATCCGCGAATGTGATTGGCCGCGAGATCCCGCCTCCTCGAGCAGCAACTCGGTGGCGTGGTTGATCGCCGACAGGGGGTTCCTGATCTCGTGGGCGATATTGGCGGTCAGCCGTCCCAGCGACACTAGCTTCAACTGCTGTGCCTGCTGCTGGATGCGCGAGAGGTCCTCGAGGAAGATCACTACGCCCACGTTGCGGCTGACGCCCACCGGCACGAATCTGGCAGCGGTCGGCTTGTGGGTGAACACGGTGCGCAGCGGCTCGAAGTCTGCCTTCGGATCGCGGCGCCACTGCTCCAGCCGCGTAGCCAGCGTGGGTGCATAGTCGCTCAGAAGCACCGCGCGCGGGCTGCGCGGCAACGGTCCCAGCATGGCTTCGGCGCGGCCGTTGATCTGGCGAATGGCGCCATGCTCGTCCACCACCAGCACCCCGTCCTGCATGTCCTGGATCACCAGCTGGTTCACTTGCGCCATGTTGGCAAGATCCACCTCGCGCTGTGCCGCAATCGCTTCGATTGCCACGGCGCGCTTGGCAAGCGAGTGCGCAAGCCAGCCGGTCGCGAAGAATCCGATGCACAGCAAACCAGCCTGCGCGAACTGCGACGTCGATCCGTACAGGAAGACCACTTGATAGGTGTGCTCGGCAAGCACGGCAATCGTCGCCAGCGCGGCGAAAAACAGAGTCAGACGACCGCGGCTGATCAGGCCGACCGCGGCCAGCGATGCGAGCAACACCAGGCCCAGGCCGCTGCCGATCCCGCCGCTCGCGTGCATGAGCAGGACGATAAAGAAAATGTCCGCGCAGATCTGCACCGTGAGCTGCACGGTGAAATACGGCTTGCGCGGAATGACCGCTGCAAACGACAGCAGGCTGAATATGACGTACCCGATGTTCGCGTACAGGAAGGTATTGCGGCTGTAGGAGCCGAAGGGGATGCTGTCGCCGAACATCACCACTGCCGCCATTAGCGTGATCGCGACGGCAAGGCGATAGACATTGAAAAAGAACAGCGAGCGCCAGAACGCGTCGCTGTAATGGCGGCGCTCGACCGACGGAAGCTCGGGAAAGGAAAGGACGCTGCTCATCGGCGCGGGTACGCGCACGTCAGCGGCCGCGCTCCCGGTCGGCCAACTGGAGATGTTCCTTGCTGCAATAGATCTCGCCGCGGGAGGTGACCGCCTCGCTCTTCGGCAGGTGCACGCCGCAGATCCGGCAGCGCACCATGTCCTCCCCGTGCTTTGCCGCGGCCGGCGGCGGCGGCGCCGCCTCGACTCGCCTGCGATAGCTGCGCAGGAACAGATACACCACGATGAAGACGGCGATGACTAGGAGGAACTTGGCCACGCGGGTACCGATGTGGGGTGATGTGGAATGGTCGGGGTGAGAGGATTCGAACCTCCGACTCCTGCGTCCCGAACGCAGTACTCTACCAGGCTGAGCTACACCCCGACGGTGAGTCTCGTTAACGCTTCAGTATTTGCGGGTCACCGCAAAGGCTGTCAATTCTAGCAAACAATCCCTGTATTTAGAATGCGGCAGTCCGGCAATGGCATCGCGCGCGCGCCGCGCCGAGCCTTCCGCCTGCCGGCGCGTGTACTCGAGCGCACCCGTTTCCTGCATCGCCTGCATCACCGGCCCGAAATCGCTCAGCCCGCCCTCGACGATGGCCTTGCGGATGAGCGCGCTCTGCGCGGCGGCGCCGTTGCGCATCGCGCGAATGAGCGGCAGCGTCGCCTTGCCCTCGGCAAGGTCATCGCCAAGATTCTTCCCGGTCTGCGCGAGATCGCCCGAATAATCCAGGATGTCGTCCACCAGCTGGAATGCGGTGCCTAGGTGCATGCCATACTCCGCCAGGGCATCCTCCTGCGCGCGCGGCACGCCGGCGAGGATGCCGCCCAGACGTCCGGCGGCCTCGAACAGCTTGGCCGTCTTCGAGCGGATCACGCGCAGATAATCCGTCTCGGTGACGTCGGCGTTGTGAACGTGCAGCAACTGCATCACCTCGCCCTCGGCTATGGTATTGGTGGCATCGGCGAGCACCTCCATCACGCGCATGCTCTGCACCTGCACCATCATCTGAAAAGCGCGCGAGTAAAGAAAATCGCCGACCAGCACGGCGGCGGCATCGCCGAACGTGGAATTGGCGGTGGCGCGTCCGCGGCGCATCTGCGAGTCATCGACGACGTCGTCGTGTAGCAGCGTGGCGGTATGGATGAATTCGACCACCGCGGCCAACTCAAGGTGGTGCCCCCCGCTATATCCGCAGGCACCCGCCGCGAGGATGACCAGAGCGGGACGCAGTCGCTTGCCCCCGCCGCCGATGATGTAGTCCGCGACCTGGCGCACCAGCACGACTTCGGAATCGAGTCGGTTGCGAATGACCTCGTCCACCGCCCGCAGGTCTGCGGCAAGGAGATCGTTAATGAGGTGGGGCGTCACGTGGCCGGCCTAGGAATCGCAAAATCAAAAGTGCGCGATGGTAGGAAGCGCAAAGCTCCGGTGTCAAGGATTCAATCACCCCTATCACGGAGTGCGACCGGACCGGTGATCCGCGTCCGGCGATCCTTTCATCGGCTTTACTAAGCCTTTCTTTTTATGTAGTATGCGCGGCTTTCCTCAAAAGCGTATCGAGGGCTCCATCATGTATGCGGTCATAAAAACCGGGGGCAAGCAGTACCGTGTCTCTTCCGGCGAAAAAATCAAGGTAGAACAGATACCTGCAGACGTGGGCAGCCAGATTACCCTGGATCAGGTGTTGATGGTCGCCGATGGCGACAAAGTCTCGATCGGGGCGCCTCTGGTGGCCGGCGCAACAGTGCACGCGACGGTTGTTGCGCACGGACGTGCCGACAAGGTGCACATCTTCAAGATGCGCCGCCGCAAGCACTATCGCAAGCACGCCGGTCATCGGCAGAATTACACCGAGATCCAGATCGGCAAGATCTCGGGCTAGGGAGCGGAGCAAATGGCACACAAAAAAGCAGGCGGCAGTTCACGCAACGGTCGCGACTCCCAATCCAAGCGCCTGGGCGTGAAACGCTATGGCGGCGAGGTCATCCCGGCAGGCAGTATCATCGTGCGTCAGCGCGGAACCCAGGTTCATGCCGGCGAAAATGTCGGCATGGGCAAGGATCACACCCTGTTTGCCAAGATCGACGGCAAAGTGACATTCGCGGTGAAGGGCCCGGACAATAGGAAAGTCGTCAGCGTCGTGCCGGCGTAAGGTTTCCCGCTTTCAGCATGAAGCCCTATCGGATCCGGTAGGGCTTTTGTTTTTTGAACACCCGATTTACCACAGAGGCACACAGGCACGGAGAGAAGCGCAAGAATCATGTTTTCAATGCAAGGAGTGGACTGCGATAGCCGGCCATCCCGCGGAAATCGATATGTCGATATTTGACGGGCATATATCCGTTTTCTGCACTTCTCTGTGTCTCTGTGGTGATACTGAAATCCCATGAAATTCGTAGATGAAGCGACCATCGAAGTCCACGCCGGCAAGGGCGGGGATGGCATCGCCTCGTTCAGGCGTGAGAAATTCATTCCCCGCGGCGGGCCGGACGGTGGCGACGGCGGCCGCGGCGGCAGCATCCATGCGGTGGCCGACCGCAACATCAACACCCTGGTCGAATACCGCTACGCGCGCATCCACCGTGCCCGCAACGGCGAGAAAGGCCAGGGTTCGGATTGCTACGGCAAGGCGGCCGACGACATCACGCTGCGGGTGCCGGTCGGCACCGTCATCTGCGACTTCGCAAGCGGCGAAGTGCTCGCCGATCTGTCCGCCGACGGACAGACCGCCCTGCTCGCCAAGAGCGGCCAGGGAGGGCTCGGCAACCTCCATTTCAAATCGAGCATCAACCGCGCGCCGCGCCAATGCACGCCGGGAGAACCGGGCGAAAGCCGAACCCTGAAGCTGGAACTCAAGGTGCTCGCCGACGTAGGGCTGCTGGGTCTGCCGAACGCCGGCAAGTCCACCTTCATCCGCTCGGTTTCGGCCGCACGTCCCAAGGTCGCCGACTATCCGTTTACGACCCTGCACCCGAACCTGGGCGTGGTGCGCGTGGACGAGAATCGCAGTTTCGTGGTCGCCGACATCCCCGGACTGATCGAGGGCGCCGCCGAAGGTGCCGGGCTCGGCCATCAGTTCCTGCGCCACCTGCAGCGCACGCGCCTGTTGCTGCACTTGGTGGACCTGGCGCCGCTTGACGATGGTGCCGATCCGGTGCACGACGCGCGCGCGATCGTCGAGGAACTGCGCAAGTACGACGAGTCGCTCTATCGCAAGCCGCGCTGGCTGGTACTCAACAAGGCGGACCTGATCGCGCCGGAAGAGCGCGAGGAAAAAGTCCGGGATTTCCTGTCCGAATATGCGCGCGCCGTCGCCGCGCCCGAAAAAAGCTTTATCATCTCGGCGCTCACCGGAGAAGGTTGCCGCGCGCTGACCTACGCAATCATGGAACATCTCCAGCGCCATGCCCGCGTCGAGCCGGCCGAAGCCGCAGAAGACGCCGAATAACATCGCCGGGACCGTCGCGGTCATCTCATGAAATCCGTCGCCGCCGAAGCAAAACGCCTGGTCGTCAAGGTCGGAAGCAGCCTGGTCACCAATGAAGGCCAGGGGCTGGACCACGCCGCGCTCGCGCGCTTGGCAGAGCAAATCGCGGAGCTCAGGCATCGCAAGAAGCAGGTCGTGCTGGTCTCCAGCGGCGCGGTCGCCGAAGGTATGAAGCGCCTGGGATGGAAGCGCCGCCCGCATGCGCTGCACGAACAGCAGGCCGCCGCTGCGGTAGGGCAGATGGGGCTGGTGGAAGCCTACGAGTCGTGCTTCCGCAAACACGGCATGCACACCGCACAGGTCCTGCTGACCCACGAGGACCTGTCCCACCGCAAGCGCTATCTGAACGCGCGCTCAACGCTGCGCACGCTGCTCGAGCTCAACGTCATCCCGATCATCAACGAGAACGACACCGTCGCGACCGACGAGATCCGCTTCGGCGACAACGACACCCTGGCGGCGCTGGTGACCAATCTCATCGAGGCCGATGCCCTGGTGATCCTCACTGACCAGTCCGGCTTGTACAACAAGGATCCACGCCGGCACAAGGACGCGGAATTGATCGGCGAAGCCAGGGCCGACGATCCCGGCCTGGAAAAAATGGCGGGCGGCGTGGGCAGTCATCTCGGCAGCGGCGGCATGCTCACCAAGGTGCGTGCGGCCCGGCGCGCGGCCCGCAGCGGCGCCGCCACCATCATCGCTTCGGGACGGGAGCCGGATGTTCTGGTGCGACTCGCCGGGGGCGAAGCCATCGGCACCCAGTTGATTGCCGAGACCATGACGCTCGCCGCCCGCAAGCAATGGCTGGCCGATCATCTGCAGGTGCGCGGCAAGCTCAAGCTCGACGACGGCGCGGTGCGGGCACTGAAGGTGGACGGCAAGAGCCTGCTGCCGATCGGCGTATACGAACTGACTGGGGAATTCGAGCGCGGGGAAGTAGTGAGCTGCGTCGATCCGCAAGGCAACGAAATCGCCCGTGGCCTGGTGAACTACGGCTCGGCGGAAACCCGCCGCATCCTCAAGGCTCCCAGCCACGAAATCGAAGCGCGGCTAGGCTACGTCGACGAACCGGAATTGATCCATCGAGATAACTTAGTGCTGCTCTGAAATCCTCAGAGCAGGAATCATTTACGGCGGACACTAATGCGGCATTGCCGCGTTACGTGGTAGCCACAATCTTGTGCTGCTTTAGCAGCACAAGATTGCAGTGAAGGCTAACCTGATCGCAATTGGCGGTCAGGTTAAACTCGCAGAGCGTGCCGGAACTACAATTTGGTGTTGCTGTAACAACAGCAACGCGCACTCGGAGGCGGCTTACCGCTCCTTCAGATCGAAGTTGTTCAGCGGATCGCCTTTGAGTCTGACAATCAGATCTTTCGCGTTTCGTCCTCCGACGGCCTCGTTGTCGCACAAATAGTCAACCCATAGCGAGAAGCGGAAATTGGCTGCAGTGCTGCCAACGTGCTGCCACCTGGGTTCGCGGGCATTCGACCACGTTTCGCTGCGGGTGCCGTACGCGTACACCTTGTACTCCGAGGTCTTGCAGCGCAGGCCTTCGTAGCTGACATTGGCGACACCCGAGGGTGACTTGATAACCGCGGTGTAGCGCACCACCCGATCCGCTCCCAGCGATACGGAATCGCGATCGACATAGAAGCGGTTCTTCGAGTTCCCCCTCGGCCGGAATTCGATCAAGGCCGCATCGTCCGGAAAAGCGGGGAGCTTCAACTCGTCTTCCTTGAATTCCTTCTCCTCGGGCACGCCGCCGATGTCCTCGGGCATGCCGCGCTGCGCCTCCGCAGTTCCGGCGTCGATGCACAGCGCAAACCCGAACAACAGGACAGCCGCCGCGGCCAGGCGGGATGAGTCACTACGATGTGATTGTTGCAGCCTCATGCGCCTTCATCTGTATACGTGCTCGCGGGTGAGCGGATAAGGCACCGAGCCGTCGGCAAGAGGCTTGGCCGCGAGGATCTGGAAGATCGAAATCCAGCCGCGGTCGAACGCATGCGCCGACCCCGCCATGTAGATGCGCCAGGTGCGGAAGCGTTTTTCACCCACGATCCTGCGCGCTTCTTCCTGGCGCGCTTCCAGCCTGCTCACCCAGTGCCACAGCGTTTTCGCATAATGCTCCCGCAGGCACTCCGCGTCCCAGACCTCCAGCCCCTGCTGCGACATTTCCCCCAGGACCCGCGAGATATGCACCAGCTCGCCGCCGGGAAATACATATTCGTCGACGAAATCGCCGATGCCGCTGCCCAGCGCAGCGTCTTCAAGCGAATTGGTGGTGATGCCATGGTTCATGACCATCCCGCCCGGCTTGAGCAGGCGGTAAATCTTGCCGAAATACGCCGGCAGATTGCGTTTGCCCACGTGCTCGAACATGCCGACGCTCGCGATCTTGTCGTAAGGCTGGTCTTCCGGCACGTCGCGATAGTCCATCTGCCGCACTTCGCAGCGGCCTTCGAGTCCCAGCGCGCCGATGCGCTCGGTCGCATACGCATGCTGCTCCTGCGAGAGCGTGATGCCGAGCGCCTTCACGCCATAATGTTGGGTCGCCCACAGGGCCAGTCCGGCCCAGCCGCAGCCGATGTCGAGGACGCGTTCGCCGGGCTTCAGGTCGAGCTTGCGGCAGATGTGTTCGAGTTTCTGCTCCTGCGCGAGATCGAGCGAATCATCGGGTTTCCTGAAATAGGCGCAGGAGTAGACCCGATTCCTGTCGAGCCAGAGACCGTAAAACTCGTTGCCCACGTCGTAGTGGTGCTGGATCGCCTTGCGGTCGGCGGGACGGGTGTGCCGCCACCACTTCCAGATGTCGGACCGCCGGCGGTAGGCCCCGGCGTCTCCGGCCACCAGTTGCTCGCCGATACGCACCGACTTGCGAATGTCGCCGTCGAGATCGAGATCGCCCTCCACGTAGCTCCTGGCGATCTTGCCCAGACTGGGTTTGATCAGCGACACCAGCGCCTGCGGCGAACGCACGGTCAGCCGCAATTCCGGGCTGTCACCGGACTGGATGGTCCTGCCGTTCCAGAGCGTGAGGCTCAGCGGCAGGCGCAGGCGCCTCAGGCGTTCCTCAAGCATGCCGACCATGGGCGCTACCAGCATGGCATTCCTCGAAGCAGTTGGTTAAAAAAAAGCGGCAACCGGAAAGGCTGCCGTTATTGTACTTGCTGGCTAGTGTCCTGTTCCGCTGATTCGCGACTGAAAACCCGGCGAGAATCGGCGCCATGCTGTGTTACGAGTCCTCGCCGTGGGGCCAACCACTGTCAAGGACTCGCGCCTTGCCTGACACCGATTTCGCGGGTTTTCCGATAGATGATGGATTGCTGCCGAATGGATATGAGGTCTGCCTTCCAACATTCGCAAGTTGTCCCACGAAACAGCGGAACAGGACACTGGCCGATCTTAAAAAACAAGGTCGTTGAGCAGCGAACTCCGTACCCCGGCGGCAACC
>JBOIFZ010000392.1:0-2310 GCA_050741735.1 Burkholderiales bacterium | reverse complement strand
GCCTCGCGGCTCATGCCGGCGTGCAGCGGCGGAAACCCGTTGGCATCGCCGTTGAGCATGTCGAGTTTATGCGCGAACTCGTGGATCACCACGTTGACTCCGTCCGTATCGCCGGCATTCTCGACGTCGGCCCACGACAGGATCACCGGCCCCTGCAGCCAGGCCTGGCCGGCATACGAGGTTTCGTCGGTCTCGACCAGTCCATGTTCGTTGCGGAACTCGTGGCGCGGGACGAACTCATCCGGATACACGATGATTTCAACCCAGCCGTCGTAGTAGTCGATGCCCAGGTTGAACACCAGGATGCAGGCCTGGATCGCGATCCCCAGCTTCATCTCCTGGGCCAGCAGCAGCCCTCCCGCGGCGGAAATCTGTTTTTCGTGCAGGAACAACACCACCAGATCGCGCAACTGCTTGCGCTCCTGCTCAGTGAGCCGCATTGCGAAGGAAAAGCGGTTGACCGCGCGCTGCCAGGTCGCGTCGTCCACCCCGCCGCCCCGGAGAATGCGCTGCCTGCGCCACTGCCTGAAGCCGAACATCAGTGACGCAGTCCGTGCTCAGGAACGGGTTTCGCCGGACCCACTTTCGTCTTCCTGCGGCGAATCGAGCATGGCACGCTCGAACTCGCGGACTTGATCGACCTGATCGAGCTCGACGCGCTCGATCTGGGAAAAGCGCCGGCTGATCTTGTCGCTGCTGATCTGCACCTGCTGCGCGTCTTCATGCGCCTGACGGATGTGATCCGCGAGCTTCTTCATGCGCGCGTCGAAGCGCGAGAAATCCTTGCCGAGCTTACCGAGTTCGTCCTTGATGATGTGCACCTGCTCCCGAGTGGCGACGTCCTTCATCACCGCCCGCGCCGTGTTCAGAACCGCCATCAGCGTGGTTGGCGAGACGATCCAGACCCGCCGCTGCATCGCGAAATCCACCACCTCCGGATGGTAGGCGTGAATCTCGGCGAACACCGCTTCCGCCGGCACAAACATCACTGCGCCGTCGGAAGTTTCTCCAGCGATAATGTATTTCGCCGCGATGTCCTCAACATGCTTCTTCACGTCGGCGCGGAACTGTCGCTGCGCCACCGCGCGGTCCGCCTCCGAGACCCCGGGCTCGAACATACGGTGGTAGTTCTCCATCGGAAACTTGGAATCCACCGCCACCATGCCTGTCGGCTCGGGAAGCTTCAGCACGCAGTCGACGCGCGCGCCGTTCGACTTGAAGGTGTACTGGAACTCGTAGGCTAACTCGGGAAGGATGTTGCGCACCAGGTTCTGGAGCTGCACTTCGCCGAAAGCGCCGCGCGAACGCTTGTCGCCCAGCAGTTCCTGCAGGCTCACCACGTTGGTGGTCAGTCCGTCTATCTTCTTCTGCGCTTCGTCTATGGTGGCAAGGCGTGCCATCACGCTGACGAACGTTTCGTTGGTTTTTTTGAAACCCTCTTCCAGGCGCTCGCTGACGCGCCCGCTGATCTGTTCCAGTCGGGTGTCGGTGGTCTTGGAAAGCAGTTCCATCGACGCAGCCAGTTGCGCGGTGGCGTTGCGCATGGTGGTCTGGATCAGTTCCTGCTCGGCGCGGTTCTGTTCCGCCAGCGTCTGCAGGATCCGGGTGAGCACTTCGGTACGGAGCTGATCGTGCTTGCCCTGCAGCTCGGTATTCATTTGCGCAAGACGCTGCGTGAGAGTTTCGCGGTTGGCGGACAGCTCCTCGGCCTGCTTGAGCTGCAGGGTGGCAAGCGCAGTCCGGGTCTGGACCAGTTCCTGGGAAACGGTGTTGCGCAGCCGCTCGGACAGTTCGGCTTGCGAGGCGGAAAGCCGGTCGCCGAGGGCGTTCAGTCCGGAGTTCAGATCCTTCAGCATCGCCAGGTGCTTTACTTCGAGTACGCGGGCGAGCGAATCGGGATGGCTCACCTGGCGGCGCGCCATCGACGAAACGATGATGATCAAGACGATGACCGCGAGCAGCGTCGCGGCGGAAACGATCAACGCAACGGAAAGTTCAGGCATGAAAAGAGTATAAACCACCCCACCTCACCCCAGCCCTCTCCCCCCGGAGGGCGGAGAGGGGGAGGTAAATGCAAACGGGCGACCCTGCGGTCGCCCGTTCTGCTTAAGGCTCCTTCTCCGCTCCGGGGACAAGGCGGGGGATGAGGTGCTCAGGCGGCCGCAGGCGTGCTGTCGCGAGAGGCGCGCTTGCGCTCGTGCTCCTTCAAGTGGCGCTTGCGGATGCGGATGGATTTTGGAGTGATCTCCACCAGTTCGTCGTCGGCGATGAACTCCACCGCTTTTTCCAGCGTGAGTTCGATCGGCGGCA
>JBOIFZ010000391.1:0-3412 GCA_050741735.1 Burkholderiales bacterium | reverse complement strand
CGCTACCGGCAGCTTTCGTCAGCGCACCTGGCTGCGCTTGCGCAGGAAATGCGCTTGTCCCAGGCGGAGGTCTTCGAGGTCGCGAGCTTCTATCACCACTTTGACATCGTCACGGAAGGAAAGGCCGCGCCGCCGCAACTCACGGTGCGCGTGTGCGGTTCGCTTTCCTGCGAGCTGGCCGGCGCGAAGGATCTGCTGGCGCGCCTGCCCGCGATCCTTGGCAGGGAAGTCCGGGTGATCCCAGCGCCCTGCGTCGGGCGCTGCGAGACAGCGCCGGTAGCGGTGGTCGGACAAAATCCCTTGCCGAACGCGACGCTAGAGGCGGTCAAAACCGCGGTAAGCGCCGCGAAGACGAGCTGTCCGCCGACGCGTTACACCGGTTATCAGGCGTATCGCAAGGCCGGTGGTTACGCCACGCTGGCAAAGTGCCTGAACGGCAGGCTTGACCGCGAGGACGTGTTCAAGACCATGGAACATTCCGGCCTGCGCGGACTGGGAGGCGCCGGATTTCCGGCCGGACGCAAGTGGCGCATCGTCTGGGCCGAGGCCGCACCGCGGCTGCTGGCGGTCAACATCGATGAAGGCGAACCCGGCACGTTCAAGGATCGCTGGTATCTCGAACGCGATCCGCACCGGTTTCTTGACGGCATGCTCATCGCGGCCTGGGCCACGGGCTGTGCGGAAATTTACATTTATCTGCGCGACGAATACGCCGGCTGCCGCCAAATCCTGGAAAAGGAAATCGCGGCGCTCAAAAAGGCGCCACCCTGCGCGCTGCCGCCGATCCATCTTCGCCGCGGTGCCGGCGCCTACATCTGCGGTGAAGAATCGGCGATGATCGAATCGATCGAAGGCAAGCGCGGCATGCCGCGGCTGCGCCCGCCGTACGTGGCGCAGGTCGGTCTGTTCGGGCGGCCGACGCTCGAGCACAACATGGAAACGCTTTACTGGGTGCGCGACATCCTGGAAAAGGGCGCGGAGTGGTTCGCCTCCCGGGGACGCCATGGCTGCAAGGGCCTGCGCTCATTCTCGGTGAGTGGACGCGTGGCAAAGCCGGGGGTGCATCTGGCGCCCGCCGGGATTACAGTGAAAGAGTTGATCGCGGAGTACTGCGGCGGCATTCTGCCGGGACATTCGTTCTACGCTTACCTGCCGGGCGGGGCGTCGGGCGGCATCCTGCCGGCTTCGATGGGCGACATACCGCTCGACTTCGACACGCTGAACGAATACGGCTGCTTCATCGGTTCTGCGGCGGTGGTGATCCTGTCGGACCGGGATCGCGCAGCCGACGCCGCGCGCAACCTCATGGCGTTCTTCTCCGACGAATCCTGCGGCCAGTGCACGCCCTGCCGCGTCGGCACGGTCAAGGCGCTGCAGTTGATGCAGAAGGACGACTGGGACAAAGATCTGCTGGAAGAACTGTCGCAGGCGATGGCGGATACGTCGATCTGCGGCCTGGGTCAGGCCGCACCAAATCCGGTGCGCTGTGTCATCAAGTACTTCTCTCACGAACTGAAATGAAAAATCTTTCACCACAGAGAACACAGAGGACACAGAGGAATGCACAACGACATGATGAGCATGAAGAAGTAAGATGAAAACGGTGAGCACAACACCCGTGCGTCTCCCATTGCGCCGGTGCGTTGACTGTGGGCCCCGTCATTCCTGATGTTTTTCTCTGTGTTCTCTGTGGTTCAAGTCTTTAGAGGTTAGGTATGAATCAGCGTAGCGAGATGATCGCGTTCAAGCTCGACGGCACGGAGATTCACGCCGCGCCGGGCGAGACCATACTCCACGCGGCGCAGCGCTACGGCGTCGATATTCCGTATCTGTGCTACAAGCCCGGCTATCGCCCCGACGGCAACTGCCGCGCCTGCATGGTGGAGATCAAGGGCGAGCGGGTGCTGGCGCCTTCGTGCTGCCGCGCGCCGAAGGCCGGAATGGAAGTCGATTCGAAGAACGCGCGGGCGGTCGCAGCGCAAAAGATGATTCTGGAACTGCTGCTTTCCGACATGCCCGAGGAAAAGTATTCGCCGGATTCCGAACTCGATCTCTGGGCACGCTATCTGAAAGTAGGCAAGCCACGCTTTGCGCGGCGCCGCCAGCCCAAGGCGGACCTGTCGCATCCCGCGATCGCGGTCAACCTCGATGCCTGCATCCAGTGCACTCGCTGCGTGCGTGCCTGCCGCGAAGAGCAGGTCAACGACGTGATCGGTTACGCTTTCCGCGGGCATGAATCGCAGATCGTGTTCGATTTCGACGACGCCATGGGCGCTTCGACTTGCGTGGCCTGCGGTGAATGCGTCCAGGCCTGTCCCACCGGCGCGCTGATGCCGGCGCGCGGCGTGGGAATGGAGGTGCCGGAAAAGAAAGTGGATTCTGTGTGCCCGTACTGCGGCGTCGGCTGCCAGCTCACCTACCACGTCAAGGGCGACCGCATCCTTCAGGTCACCGGCCGCGACGGCCCGGCCAACCATGGCCGCCTGTGCGTGAAAGGGCGTTACGGCTTCGATTACGTGCACAACCGGCAGCGGCTGACCAGGCCGCTGGTGCGCAAGCCGGATGTACCGAAGAGCAAGGACTTGGTGGTGGATCCGGAACGCTGGCACGAGGTGTTCCGCGAGGCGAGCTGGGACGAGGGGCTCGATCTGGCCGCCGGCCGGCTGCGCGAGATTCGCGATACGCACGGCAAGAAATCCCTTGCCGGATTCGGCTCGGCAAAAGGCAGCAACGAAGAGGCCTACCTGTTCCAGAAGCTGGTGCGCACCGGATTCGGTTCCAACAACGTCGATCACTGCACGCGCCTGTGCCACGCCTCGTCGGTTGCGGCGCTGCTGGAAGGGATCGGCTCGGGCGCGGTATCCAACCAGGTATCCGATTGCGTGAACGCCGAAGTGATCATCATCATCGGCGCCAATCCCACGATGAACCATCCCGTCGCCGCGACCTGGTTCAAGAACGCGGCGAAGAAGAGGGTCAAACTAATTGTCGCCGACCCGCGCCGCTCGGACCTCGCGCGACATGCGACTTACTTCCTGCAGTTCAAGCCGGATACCGACGTGGCGTTGCTCAATGCCATGATGCACGTCATCGTGCACGAAGGGCTGGTGAACGAAGCTTTCATCGCCAGCCGCACCGTCGGTTACGACGATCTGAGGAAGAACGTCGAGGGCTACAGCCCGGAACAGATGGCGCCCGTGTGCGGGGTGCCGGCGCAGATCATCAGGGAGGTGGCACGGCTGTACGCGAGCTCGAAGGCCTCGATGATCTTCTGGGGAATGGGCATCTCGCAGCACGTGCATGGCACCGACAATGCGCGCTGCCTGATCGCGCTGGCGCTGATGACCGGGCAGGTCGGGCGGCCGGGCACCGGGCTGCATCCCCTGCGCGGGCAGAACAACGTGCAAGGCGC
>JBOIFZ010000390.1:0-2683 GCA_050741735.1 Burkholderiales bacterium | reverse complement strand
GGCCGCTTTCAGTCACTCATATGCGATTTGGGGTCGACTTGGTCAGACACTGTCTGTCAGTTCAAGTCTGAGCTACTACAAATTTTGTCTTCCCTTCACGCTTCACCCTCACTTGTCCCCGGAGGGGATCATCCTTGACTTTCATCCTTGCTTCTTCTTCATCGCCTCGAGCAGCGGACTGACGAGGTCCATCGGCACCGGGAATACGATGGTCGAGCTCTTGTCACCGGCAATGTTGGAGAGCGTCTGCAGATATCGCAGTTGCATCGCTTCGGGCGCCTTTGCAAGCGTCTGCGCCGCCTGCAGCAACTTTTCCGAGGCTTGCAGTTCGCCTTCGGCGTGGATGACCTTGGCGCGGCGCTCGCGTTCGGCTTCGGCCTGGCGCGCGATCGCACGGATCATGGTTTCGTTGACGTCCACGTGCTTGATCTCGACCATGCCGACCTTGATGCCCCACGCGTCGGTCTGGATATCCAGCGCCTTCTGGATATCCAGATTGAGCTTCTCGCGCTCGGCCAGCATTTCGTCCAGTTCGTGCTTTCCGAGCACCGAACGCAGCGTCGTTTGCGCCAACTGGCTGGTGGCGACCAGGAAGTTTTCCACCTGGATGATCGCTTTTTGCGGATCCACCACCCGGAAGTACACCACCGCGTTGACTTTCACCGAGACGTTGTCGCGTGAGATCACGTCCTGACTGGGCACGTCCATCGTCACGGTGCGCAGATCCACCCGCACCATCTGCTGAATGCCGGGAATGATGATGATCAGGCCCGGACCCTTCACCGACCAGAATCGGCCAAGCTGAAACACTACGCCGCGCTGGTATTCGCGCAACACCTTAAACGCCGAGAACAACAACAGTACTACTCCGACCAGAAGCGCAATTCCGAAATATCCGCCCATCTTCACTCCTCTCGTCTAACAGACCGCTGAATACACAGAACGCCGAACCAACTCTTACCACCAAAACACAAAGGCACCAAGAAAAACTGAAAAATTTTCCGGGTTCCCTTATGCATTCCTTGGTGTCTTGGTGCCTTGGTGGTTAGTTTTCGGTTTTTCTCCCTGTAGTCTCGGCGTTCTCTGGCAATTTCGACGAACTGCTACCGGTGCCGTCCGGCGCTACTTGGAGCACCAGACCGTTGATTGCGGTGACGCGGACTCTCTGCCCGCGTTTCAATGGAACCGTGGACCTGACCTTCCAGGTTTCGCTGTGGATGCGCGCCCAGCCCTCCTGCGCGAAATCCTCGATGACCTCGCCCGCGGCGCCCAACATCTCCTCGCTGCCGCTTACCACCGGGCGCTTGCGCGCCTGCATCGCCATGCCGATCACTACGAACACGAACAACGCGCTGGTGACGGCAATCGCGGCGATCAGCGACCAGGGGAGCACGAATCCGGGAACGTCAGTATCGATCATCATCACCGAGCCGATCACGAACGCAACGATCCCGCCGATTCCGAGCGACCCGTAGGCGGGCACGAACACTTCCGCGACCATGAACGCCATCCCGAGCATGATCAACGCCACGCCGGCATAGTTGACCGGAAGCAACTGCAGCGCGTAGAGCGCAATCAGCAGGCAGATCGTGCCGGCGACGCCCGGCAGGACGAATCCCGGGTTGTAGAACTCGAACAGCAGCCCGTACATGCCGAGCAGCAGCAGGATGTAGGCGATGCTCGGATCGGTGATCAGCGCCAGGAAGCGACTGCGCCAGTCCGGCTCGATCGCGGTGGTCTCCACGCCCTTGGTCCGCAGTATCCGATCCTGCCCCGCGACATTGAGCTTGCGCCCGTCGAGCTTGCTCAGCAGGTCGGGCAAGTCTGCCGCGACCAGGTCGATCACCTTGAGCTTCAGCGCTTCCTCGGCCGGCAGGCTCACCGCCTCGCGTACCGCTTTCTCCGCCCACTCTGCGTTGCGGCCGCGCAACTGCGCCAGTCCGCGAATGTAGGCCGCCGCGTCGAACACCGCCTTGCGCCGCGAAGCATCGCTCATCCAGTCCTTCTCGGCGTCCTTGGTCTGATCGGCCTTCTTTCCGGTCTTGCGCTCGGGCTCCTGCGGCTGGCGCTGCGGTTCCGGCGCACCCGGCATGCCGCCGATCGAGATGGGGGTTGCCGCCCCCAGATTCGTGGCAGGCGCCATCGCGGCGACATGGCTGGCGTAAAGAATGTAGGTGCCGGCGCTGGCGGCACGAGCGCCGCTCGGCGCTACAAACGTGGCCACCGGAATGGACGAGGCGAGGATGTCCTTGATGATCGAGCGCATCGAGGTGTCGAGCCCGCCCGGGGTATCCATCTTCAGCACCACCAGTTGCGCCTGCTGTTCGGCGGCCCGCTCGAGATTGCGGTGGATGTAGTCGGCGGTCGCGGGGCCGATCGCGCCGTTGAGCGACAGCACCACCACCGGGCCTTCTGCGCTGAGCGCCAGGCCCGCGCGCAACAAGAGAATCAGCGCAACAAACAGAATTCGCATCGGATGAAACGCAAAGTGGGTCTCCCGACAATCACTATAGTCCTAACGCCGGGGACTGCAAACGCGAGAACGTTCAGGCAAGCGGATCGACCAGGACTCCCGGATTCAACATGCCGCGCGGATCGAGGGACTTTTTCGCGGCGCGCAGAGCGCCGGCGAACAGGTCCGGCCGCTGCTTGTCGTACCAGCGCCGGTGGTCGCGTCCGACCG
>JBOIFZ010000389.1:0-6161 GCA_050741735.1 Burkholderiales bacterium | reverse complement strand
CGCAAGATCGGCGGCGTTTCCGGCCGCGAGGCAGCCTGAGACCTATTCACGGATTGGCGACTTTGGGAGCAAGAAAATGAACGGATTTCTCTGGTTTGCCGCTGCGGTGGCGGTGTTATGGGCCCTGGCATACTGGCGCGCTGCCGCGCCGGCCTGGTTGATCGGCGACGGTTCCTACCTCGGCGCATTGACGCTCTGGTCGGGCGCGGATGCCGAAACCAAGGTGCTGCTGTGGACCATTTTTCTGGTGGTGGCCGGCGTACTGATGGTGCCGTCGTTGCGCAAGGCGCTGATCAGCGATCCGCTTCTCAACTGGTTCCGCAAGGTGCTGCCCCAGGTTTCGCAGACGGAGCAGGAGGCGCTCGATGCCGGAACGGTATGGTGGGACGGCGAATTGTTCAGCGGCAATCCGGACTGGAGCAAGCTGTTCGGCACGCCGAAGCCACGCCTGACCCCGGACGAGCAGGCTTTTCTCGACGGTCCGGTGGAGCAATTGTGCCGCATTTGCGACGACTGGAAGATCACCCATGAGCTGAACGATCTGCCGCCGGAAGTCTGGCAGTTCATCAAGGACAAGGGTTTCCTCGGCATGATCATCCCGCGCCAGTACGGCGGCCTGGGATTTTCCGCGTACGCGCATTCGCAGGTAATACAGAAGCTTGCCACCCGCAACGCCACGGCGTGCGTTTCGGTGATGGTGCCGAATTCGCTCGGACCAGCCGAACTCCTGCTCCATTACGGCACCGAAGAGCAGAAGAAACACTACTTGCCGCGGCTGGCAAAGGGCCTCGAGATGCCGTGCTTCGCGCTCACCGGCCCGGAAGCCGGCTCGGACGCCGGTTCGATCCCCGACTTCGGCGTGGTCTGCAAGGGCGTGCACGAGGGCAGGGAAGTCCTCGGCATTCGGCTTACATGGGAGAAGCGCTACATCACGCTCGGCCCGGTGGCGACAATCCTCGGTCTGGCGTTCAAGCTCCATGATCCGGATCATCTGCTGGGCGGCGAGGAAGACATCGGCATTACCCTGGCATTGATTCCGACCAGTCATCCGGGCGTGAACATCGGTCGCCGCCACCTGCCGCTCAATGCCTCGTTCATGAACGGCCCGAACTGGGGCAAGGGCGTTTTCATTCCCATGAGCTGGGTGATCGGCGGCAAGGATTACGCCGGCCAGGGCTGGCGCATGCTGATGGAGTGTCTGGCGGCGGGACGTTCGATCTCGCTGCCGTCCTCGAGCGCCGGCGCAGCCAAGTTGGCAGCGCGCACCACCGGCGCCTACAGCCGGGTGCGCAGCCAGTTCAATATTCCCATCGGCAAATTCGAAGGCATCGAAGAGGTGCTGGCGCGGATCGGCGCCAATACCTACGCAATCGATGCGGCGCGCACCATGACCGCGGGCGCGGTGGACCTGGGCGAAAAACCGTCGGTCATATCGGCGATCGTCAAGTATCACTGCACCGAACGCAGCCGTCAGGTCATCAACGATGCGATGGACGTGCACGGCGGCAAGGGCATCTGCCTCGGTCCCAACAACTATCTGGGCCGCGCCTACCAGCAGATTCCGATCGGCATAACCGTCGAAGGCGCCAACATCCTCACCCGCAGCATGATGATCTTCGGCCAGGGCGCGATCCGCTGCCATCCCTACGTGCTCGAAGAAATCGCGGCGACCCGCACGCAAAATCCTGCGGAAGCGAGCGGGAAATTCGATGACGCGTTCTGGCATCACGTGCGTTTCGTGCTCGCCAACGCCGCGCGGGCGCTGTGGCTGGGGCTGACCGGCGCGCGCCTGGTCGCGGTACCCGGTGCGCCGGAACTGCGCCGCCATGTCCAGCAACTGACCCGCCTTGCCGCGGGTTTTGCACTTGCGGCGGACGTCGCCATGCTTTTCCTCGGCGGCGACCTGAAACGCAAAGAAATGTTGTCCGGGCGACTGGGAGACATTCTGAGCCAGCTCTACATCGCTTCCACCATATTGAAGCGATTCGAGGACGACGGCCGGCCCCAGGCCGATCTGCCGCTGGCGCAGTGGGCGCTGGAAGATTGTCTCGACCGCATCCAGGATGCATTCTACGGCGTGTTCGGGAATTTCCCGAGCCGCATCGCGGCGTGGAAGATGCGCTTCCTGGTCTTCCCATGGGGCAGGGTGTTCAGCGCGCCCAGCGATCACCGCGGCCACCAGGTGGCGCGGCTGCTGCTGGAGCCGTCACAGGCGCGCGACCGCCTGACCGCGAACATGTTCCTGCACAAGCACGAGGACGACCCGGTGGGGCGGCTCGAACTGGCGATGCAGGCGGCACCTGCCGGCGAGGCGGTGGAAGCGAAGATCAGAAATGCGGCGAAGGCCGGTGTGATCTCCGGGTTTACCGAAGAGTCGCGTACCGCATCGGCGCTGGAGACGGGCATCATCAGCGCGGAGGAAGCTGCACAATACCGGCGCTTCGGCGCGCTGCGGCGTGCCTGCATCATGGTCGACGACTTTCCGCATGACGTGGGGCGCATGCAGTCGGCACGCGAACCGGCAAACGGTGCGGATATGGGCAGCGTCGTTTCGCAGAAGACCGCGGCATGAGCGCGGTCGTCCTGCTGTCGGTGGAGCGCGGTGTGGCCACCATCTCGCTCAACCGTCCGCAGGTACTGAACGCGATGGACGACGAGATGATGCAGCAACTGCGGCCGATTGCGGAGTCGGTGCAGAATGATCCGGCGGTGCGAGCCGTGGTTGTGCGTGGAGAGGGTCCGGCTTTCATGGCCGGCGGCGACGTGTCGGTATTTCATTCCCATCTGCAGGAGCTCCCGGAACTGATCGTGCACTGGGGAAGGCAGATGCATTTCGCGTTTCTGGCGCTGCGGCGGATGGGCAAGCCGGTCCTGGCCAGCGTGCACGGCGCCGTTGCCGGCGCCGGTTTCAGCCTGATGTGCGCGGCAGACCTGGCGATCGCGGCGGCGGACACCAAGTTCACTCTTGCCTACGCAAACATCGGCGCCAGCCCGGACGGCGGCAGCACGCATTTCCTGCCGCGGCTGCTCGGCTACCGGAAGGCGATGGAACTGGCGTTGTTGCCGGACCGCTTCGACGCCGAGACGGCGCGGTCGCTCGGTTTGGTGAACTGGGTGGTTGCCGGCGACAGTCTCGCCGGGGAAACCGCGAAGATCGCGCAGCGCCTGGCCAGCGGGCCGACCAAGGCCTATGCCGAAGCCAAGCGGCTGATGAACCAGTCCATCGCCACGTCCATCGAAACGCAGATGGAAGAGGAGCTGTTCGCGTTCTCACGCTGCGCCCGTACCGCCGACCTGAAGGAAGGCGTGACCGCTTTTGTCGAAAAGCGCAAGCCGGTATTCAAAGGCGAGTAAACGCGTTAAACGCAAAGGACGCAAAGGTACGCAAAGGAACGCAACAGAAATCTTGAGCCACAGAGAGCACAGAGAAAGCCAATCCTTGCTCCGGTGAAATTCAATATGCATTCCTCTTTGCTCATGATTTCCTTCGCGTACCTTTGCGTACCCCTCACGGTGGTATTGAAAAGAATCCTTTGCGTTGAACGAGGTAGATTTTGAGTGATTTGAAAAACAAGACGGTATTCATCACCGGGGCGAGCCGCGGCATCGGCCGCGAGATTGCGCTGCGTTGCGCGCGCGACGGCGCCAATATTGTGGTGACCGGCAAGACCGCCGACCCGCATCCGAAGCTCAAGGGCACGATATTCGCCACTGCGAAGGAGGTCGAAGGATTAGGCGGCCGGGCGCTGCCCCTGCAACTCGACATCCGTGACGAGAACTCGGTCGCGGCCGCGGTGAAGGAAACGGTCGAACGGTTTGGCGGCATCGACGTGCTGGTCAACAACGCCAGCGCGATCAACATCAGCAACACCCTGTCTACTCCGGCAAAGCGCTACGACCTGATGCACCAGGTCAATGCCCGCGGAACGTTCGTGTGCTCGCAGGCGTGCATACCGCACCTGATGAAGTCCCGGAACCCACACATCCTCACGCTTTCCCCGCCGCTCAATCTGAACCCGAAGTGGTTCAGGGATCACGTCGCCTACACCATGGCCAAGTACGGGATGAGCATGTGCACCCTGGGGATGGCGGCCGAGTTCGCTCCGAACGGCATTGCCGTCAACTCGCTGTGGCCGCGCACCACTATCGCCACCGCGGCGGTGGAAACCTTTTTCCCGCAGGCGGTGGCGTCCAGCCGCAAGCCCGCGATCATGGCGGACGCCGCATATGTGATCATCACGCGAGACAGCCGCTCGACGACAGGCAACTTTTTCATCGACGAAGAGGTTCTGCGCGGTCATGGCGTCACCGAGTTCGAGCAGTACGCGGTGACGCCGGGCGCACCGCTAAGCAACGACATTTTTCTCGACTAGAAGGCTCACGGACCAACACTCGAGGAGAACAACATGACGCAGAAGATGGACGTCATCCCCCCGGAGGCCGCCAAGACCCTGGATGGTATGTTCCAGGAGCGCGTGCGGCGATCGCCGAGCGCGCTCGCCTACAAGAATTTCGACGAGCCTGGGGGCACCTGGAAGGACTACACCTGGAGCGACGTCGAGAAGCTGGTGGCACGCTGGCAAGGGGCATTCGAGGCCGACGGCTTCCAGCCCGGAGACCGCGTGGCGATCGTGTTGCGCAACAGCGTTCCCTGGGTAGTATTCGATCAGGCTGCGATGGGGCTCGATCTGGTCACGGTGCCGTTGTACACCTCCGATCGCCCCGACAATATCGCCTACATCGTGCAGAACTCGGGCGCGAAGCTGCTGCTCGTCGAGAATCCGGAACAGTGGGGGCAGTTCGCCGAAGTGCAGGACCAGCTTGCCGGGCTCAAGCGCGTTGTTTGCCTGTATCCGCTGTCCGGCCCGTCTCCGGATCCGCGATTGAAAAGCCTGAATGACTGGCTGCCCAGGACTGCCGGCGCGGTCAAGCACGTCAACAGCGACGGCAAGAAGCTCGCGAGCATCATCTATACGTCAGGCACGACCGGGCACCCGAAAGGCGTGATGCTGTCGCACAACAACATGCTGCAGAATGCGTACGCGACGCTGCAGTGCCTGCAGATTTACCAGGACGACCTGTTGCTGTCGTTCCTGCCGCTCTCGCATACGCTGGAGCGCACCTGCGGCTACTACGGCATCGTCATGTGTGGCGCGCAAACCGCCTTCGCGCGTTCGGTGCAGCAACTCGCCGAGGATTTGCAGTCGATACGGCCGACATTGCTGATCTCGGTGCCGCGCATCTACGAACGCGTCTACGGTGCCATCAAGCAGAAGCTGGCTGAAGGACCTGCCGCCCGCAGGAAGCTTTTCGAATTGGCAGTTGCCGTGGGCTGGGGGCGATTCCAGCATCAACAGGGTCGCGGGTCCTGGAACCCCGGTTTCCTGCTGTGGCCCGTTCTCAAGAAACTGGTCGCGTCGAAAGTCATGGCACGGCTCGGCGGGCGCCTGCGTGCCGCGACCTGCGGCGGCGCGGCGCTGTCGCCGGAAATTGCCCAGCTGTTCATCGGACTCGGCCTGCCCGTCATCCAGGGCTACGGCCTGACCGAAGCAAGCCCGGTGGTCAGCACCAACCGGATCGAGGACAACATTCCGGCCAGCATCGGCAAACCCATCCCCGGCGTCCAGGTCAAAATCGGCGACAAGGACGCGCTGCTGGTGAAGGGGCCGAACGTGATGCTTGGCTACTGGAACAACCCCGAAGCGACCAAGGCGATGTTCACCGCCGACGGATGGCTGAATTCCGGCGATACCGCGCGCATCGACGACACCGGACATATCTACATCACCGGACGCCTGAAGGAGATCATCGTCATGTCCAACGGCGAGAAAGTGCCGCCTGTGGACATGGAGACGGCAATCCTGCGCGATCCGTTGTTCGAGCAGGTGATGGTCCTCGGCGAGGGCAGGCCGTTTCTGACGGTGTTCCTCGTGCTCAACCGCGACCAGTGGGCAAAGGTGGCCCGGGCGCATGGCCTCGACTCGAATTCCGAAAGCGCGATGCGCAACCGGCAAGCCGAGAAAGTGGTGCTCGCGCGCATCCAGCGGCAGATCAAGGCCTTCCCCGGCTACGCCCAGGTGCACCGGGCGGCGATCCTGACGCAGCCTTGGACGATCGAGAACGGTATGCTCACGCCGACCATGAAGCTGAAGCGCGAGAAA
>JBOIFZ010000388.1:0-3004 GCA_050741735.1 Burkholderiales bacterium | reverse complement strand
CGCACCGAGGCGGACTAGACGCGCAAGCTCAGCTCGCGAACACTCCTTGACGGTTTTTCCCAGGCGGTCAACGAAGAGGAAGCTGCTTTTGAGCGGACTGATGTAGGACAGCTTGGCCGGTCGGTGCTTGTCTTCCCCGCCTTTCTCGCGAAATTCCACCCAGGTTCCTTCCTTGAAGTTCTTAATGAGTTCAACGTTGTGCGCGTCGCCTTTGACGCGAGCAGTGCCGGCCGCGCGCACGTCCGTGAGTTCAATTTCTTCGACCTGGACCTCACCACCACCGAACGGGTTCTTGATGGTAAGGGACGCGGTGAAGTCCAGCGAATCTAAAACCGCTTCTGGGGCTTCGGCAGGGGCGAGCGGCTTACCCGCCGTCGCCGGGATCGGCTGAACCGCTTCCTTGGGTGCTGGCACGGGTTTCTCGGCAGGCGCGGGCGGCTTACCCGCCGTCGCCGGGATAGGCTGAACCGCTTCCTTGGGCGCTGTCACAGGTTTCGCGACAGGCGCGAGCGGCTTACCCGCCGTCGCCGGGATTGGCTGAACCGCTTCCTTGGGCGCTGACATGGGTTTCCCGGCAGGCGCGGCATCAGGTTTCACCGGGTGGTGTTCAGCGCTGGCGTCATGGGCCGCGGCGACTTCACCCTCTCCACCCTCGCCCAACGCTTTCATGTGGATTTTCATCAGATCTGCGAAAAAGCGCACGCGGATAGCGTCTTCAACACCGGCCGTCCTCAGGCCGGCAGCCAGACGCTTGAGCAGTACCGGTACTTCCGAGGCCAGCTTGCGGCCCTCCTCGGACGTGTGTTTGACCTGGACGCTCCAGATAAGCAGATCCATGGTAGCGAGCGCGTTCTTCCAGGTATTGCTGAGGTCACCGGCCTTGACATGGACAATCAGCAGGAACTTGACCCACTGTTGCACGAGAAACGCGAGCACCGGACGCGGCATCTCATTAGCTCGGATGCGAGCCTTGACCTCGTTTTGCGCCATGGTTTTGGAGACCGCTAGATTTTCCTTTTGTTCGATTCGCTTCGCGGCGGACCGCGTCGTCTGCTCGACGCGCTGATCCTCTTCGACGGTGAGATTCTGCAACCGCTCGCGCACGATGTCGAAGATCTCCATGCTGTCCTGAAAGCCATTTATCAGTTCCTGGATGATGACCTCCAGGCGCCCAAACAACGGGCTGGAGGCGTTGAAGTCGGCAGGCAAGCGCAACGAAAGTTCACCCAGCGTATCGAGCAGCCGCCGGGCGGGATGGCTTTTCTCGGAGAAGAGCGCCTTGTCCGCAATCGCGACCTTGAGCATCGGGATCTGCATCCGGCCGATGAGCCCCTTAACGGCAATGGGGATCTTGGGATCATCGAACAGCTGATCGAACAACATGGCAACGATATCCAGCGTTACTGCGTCCATCTGGTTCATGCCGGTGCCCAGACTGGTGGCCTTCAGTTCGCGAAGGACATTCGCCGTGCCCGGTTCGCCAGCGGAGGCCGCCAGTGGGAGGCCACCATCCGCCATGGCCTTGACGTCGCCTCGTTGGATGCGCGTGAGAAAATCCATCAGTTCCGCGCCTTGGATCACCGCCAGTCGGGTCCCGTCCGCCCCCCCTTGCGCACCACCTGATCCGGGAATACCCGGCATGAACGGAAACCCGGGCATGGCGGCCACGCCTTGGGCGGACGCACCAGTTCCTGCGGCGGCGCCTGGTTGCGTCATCGCCTTGAAGTTACTGGCGAGCAAGTTTTGCAGGACTGAAAAATAGTCGTGCTCGCCACCCGCGACTCTGTCGGCAGCATGCGCGACCGCTCCGGGCGGCTCTTTGCCGGCCGGCGCGCCAGGCAACGGTACCTTGCTGCCCTCCTGGCCGCGTGCGACCCGGTATCGGATTGTGGGGAGGATCGAGTTTTGCACCAACAGTGCATTCACCGCCTTGTAAATGGAGCGAATATCGTCGAGCACGTGGTCGTCGAACAGCTTGAGCAAGACCATCCTTACCTTGACGTTCGAATCAACCTGGCGGCAGGTATGCTTGAATGCATCGAAGATCGCCTGCGGACTAAAGGGGTTGTCTTTCGCCTCCAGGCTGGCGTCGCCGAGCAGCACGCCGACTCGCTGGTCGAGGGCGACGAGTTCCTCGTCGCAGTACCGACGCAGCTTGGTTGCCATGTCGTTGAGCTTGAGCGTCTCGTTGAGATCGTCTACCCCCACCAGATCGAGCTCGACTGAAGACGAGTCAAATTCGGCGAAACTTTGGCCTATTTTATTCATCCGGTTGCTGCGTGCCTGAAACTCTCTCAGATAGTGAGCGCGGAACTGCTCCTCGATGGTTTTGCGCTGCGCGAGCACCTTGTCCCTGGCCTCCAAATAGAGCTTTCGCACGTCTTGATCTTGGGTTTCATTGATAAGAACCGAAATCGTGTCGTCCGCTTTGTTGAGCATGCCGGCCAACGCCTGGGCCAGTTGCTCGCAAACCAAGTCACGACATTGCGCCAGAAGGCTGTGGAACGGCATCGCCTGCTTCGTCGTAGCGGTTGGATCCGAATTGGTCATATGCGTCTCATCTGAATTTTGAGAGAATTATGCGGCATATGGGTTGATGCGGGAGATATCGTAGAGGGCTTCTTCACAGGCAAAGTCAGCCAGGTTGAACCAGTGCTGAATGAAGTGAATGCGCAGCAGCCATTCAAGACCGATTGGCGGCCGTCCATTTCCGCGCTTCGGAAAATGCGGCTCAATCACCGCACACAAGGCATCCCACGGATTGATCTGCCCCATCGTGGCCAGGAATTCATCTCGCCTTGGCGGCCTACGGCTTTGTAGGATGTTGGGTATCTGTTGACCGGACTAAAGAATGGTACGCCGTTGGAGGGAGAATGGTGGAGGATGAGTACGCGACGTGATCCCCGATTTTAGTAGCGTTATGGTTTGGAGTCCGATTTCAACGTCAGGGGATCGGGGCAATGACGAAGCGATTTTCGGAAGAGCAGATCATCGGGATTCTGCG
>JBOIFZ010000387.1:0-2169 GCA_050741735.1 Burkholderiales bacterium | reverse complement strand
GCCTCGATGATCCGGCGCGTGTTCTACGAAGTCGAGGAGCTGATGGAGGTGCACCTCAACATCATCGAAGGCGTCGCCGACCGCTTTTCCACGCCGCACTTCGACAATCTCAAGCGCTACGCCTCGCGGCCGATCAGCACCTTTCATGCGCTGCCGATCGCGCGCGGCAAATCGATTATCAAGTCAAACTGGATTCACGACATGGGCGAGTTCTACGGCCAGAATCTGTTCCTGGCCGAGTCCTCCGCGACGACCGGCGGACTGGACAGCATGCTCGAGCCGACCGGCACCATCAAGGTCGCGCAGGAGAAATTCGCCCGTGCCGTTGGCGCCGACCACGTGTTCTTCGTCACCAACGGCACCTCCACGTCCAACAAGATGGTCTACCAGGCGGTGACCAAGCCGGGCGATATCGTGATCGCCGACCGCAACTGCCACAAATCGCACCACTACGGCATGGTATTGTCGGGCGCCCAGCCGCTGTACGTCGAAGCCTTCCCGATGACCGAATACTCGATGTACGGCGCGGTGCCGCTACGGACCATCAAGCAGGCGCTGCTCAATCTCAAGGCCGAGGGGCGCCTCGATCGCGTGAAGATGCTGACGCTCACCAACTGCACATTCGACGGACACGTGTACAACACGTTCCGGGTGATGCAAGAGTGCCTGGCGATCAAGCCGGATCTGCTGTTCCTGTGGGACGAGGCGTGGTTCGGATTCGCGCGCTGGTCGCCGTTCCTGCGCCCGCGCACGGGTCTGGGCGCGGCGGCTGCCCTCGAGGAGTGGCGCGCCAGCCCCGATGCGCTCAAAGCCTATCAGGCGCAAGCCGCCGAACTCGGAGAGGATCTCGACCCGAAGGACGAGCGCCTGCTCAAGCGGCGCCTGGTACCCGATCCGCGCAAGATACGCATCCGCGTGTACGAGACCGACTCGGTGCACAAATCGATGTCGTGCCTGCGCCAAGGCTCGATCGTGGCGGTGCGCGACGAGGACTACAACAAGCATGTTTCGGCCTTCCGCGAGGCGGTATTCATCCACGCCTCGACCTCGCCGAACGCGCAGATCATCGCCTCGCTGGACGTCGCCCGGCGCCAGATGGAGCTCGAGGGCTACGAGCTTGTCATGCGCGCGATCGAGATCTCGCTGACGATCCGTCGGGAAGTGGCCGAACACCCGATCATCTCGAAGTACTTCCGTATGCTCGGGGCCGATGCCATGATACCGGCCGAGTTCCGCGCCTCGGGCTTCCGTGACTTCCTCACGCCGGGCAGCACCTGGGTGACGGCGGTGAAGGCGGTGCAGGAGGACGAGTTCTTCCTCGACCCCACGCGCATGACGCTGGTGTGTGGCACCGCGGGTTACGACGGCACCACGTTCAAGAACCTGCTTGCCTCCAAGTACAATATTCAGCTCAACAAGACCTCGCGTAACAGCGTGCTGCTGCAGAGCAATATCAACAACACCCGCAGCGACGTCGCGCTGCTGATCAAGGTATTGCTAGAAATCTCGCAGGAGATCGAGGCACACCTGGCCGAAGGTGGCGAGTCCGAGCGCGCCGCATTCACGGCGCGGGTGAAGAGCCTGATGACGGATGTGCCCGACCTGCCGAACTTCAGCCGCTTCCACGACGGTTATCGTGAGGACCCGGGCAGCATCACGCTCGAAGGCGACATGCGAAGCGCATTCTTCGCCGCCTATGAAGAGGACGACTGCGAATACCTGCCGCTGATGAGTCCGAAGATCGACGAACGGCTGAAGAGCGGCCCGGAAATGGTATCGGCCAACTTCGTGATCCCTTACCCGCCCGGCTTCCCGATCATGGTGCCGGGACAAGTGATCGCAGCCGACACGATCGGATTCATGCGCAAGCTCGACGTCAAGGAAATCCACGGCTACAACGCCACGCGCGGCCTCAAGCTGATCAAGCTGTCGGCCATCGGCGAAGCCCATACGGGCGGACAGGGCGCGCCGGTACGCGCGGCGCCGCCGAAGAGCAAACCAGTCGACAGGAAAGGGAGATAGATCATGCAAGCATTCTTTCTGTGGCTCGCAAGCAATTCGTTCATCCTGCTGTTCTTCGTGGTGGCGGGCGCCGTGCTGCTCGGCAAGGTCACCGTCAAGGGTTACGGCTTCGGCATGGTTGCTTCGGCGATCATCGTAGGCGCCGCG
>JBOIFZ010000386.1:0-17594 GCA_050741735.1 Burkholderiales bacterium | reverse complement strand
ATGTGCCCCTGCCCGCAAGCTGCCGACTGCGTCGGTAACGTGTCCGGGGCACGTACCGCTAACGAGTCACAGCCGTCCGGCTACACGGCGTCCTCACCGTCTTGCCCTCGACCCGAATCGCCTCGGTCGCGGATGTGGAACCTGGTCGGAGCTTCCCTACTCTGTCCCGCCCACCCTACCCGGCATCGAACCATTTGACCAACAGCGCCTCGGCTTCGTCGACGCCCTGCCTGGTCGTCGCAGAGAAAAGCTGAACGCTGCTGCCGTGGTACTCGGCGGCGAGCCCTTCGCCCACTTTGCGCAGTTGTCTGGTTGCCTCCTGCTTCGACAACTTGTCTGCCTTGGTGAGCAGCACGTGCACCGGCCGGGCTGTCGGGGCGAACCAGTCCAGCAGCTGCCGGTCCAGCGGCGTCAGCGGATGACGGGCGTCCATCACCACCACCAGGCCACGCAGCTGGCCGCGAGTCTGCAAGTAACCGGACAGCAGTTCTTGCCAGGATCGCTTCATCGCTCCCGGCACCTGCGCGTACCCGTACCCGGGCAAGTCCACCAGAAAGCGCCCCGCCCCCAGGCTGAAAAAATTGATCTGCTGCGTTCGGCCCGGGGTCTTGCTGACGAAGGCCAGGCGGTGGCGCCGGGCAAGCGCGTTGAGTGCGCTCGACTTGCCTGCGTTCGAGCGTCCGGCAAACGCCACTTCGACTCCAGACGAAGCCGGCAGGTCGCGCTCATGCGCGGCTGTGGCGAAGAAGGCGGCGTCGTTGAACAAACGGGTGCGGCTCATCAGTTACGCTAAAATGGCGCCTCTCGCGGGGACCGGCGCAGTCCGGGGACTTGGCACGAAATCGAAGGAGTGTTCATGAACCGTTTCATCGCGGCGACCGTGGTCGCATTCATTTCCGTCACCTCGGCCGTTGCGGCTGATTTCGGCGACCCCGCCAAGGCCCAGCCCATTGCCAACCGGATCTGCGCCGCCTGCCACGGAGCCGACGGCAACAGCCCGCTGCCGATGAATCCGAGCCTCGCCGGACAGCACCCTGAGTATCTGTTCAAGCAGCTGAACGAATTCAAATCGGGCAGCCGCAACAACGCCGTGATGATGGGCATGGTAGCCGGCGTGTCCGCCGAGGACATGCGCAATCTTGCCGCTTACTACGCCGCGCAGAAACCCAGCGAAACTGCCGCGAAAGACAGGGATCTGGTGGCGCAGGGACGCAAGCTGTTTCGCGGCGGCAACGTCGCCACCGGAGTGACGGCCTGTGCCGGCTGCCATTCGCCGAACGGTGCCGGAATTCCATCCCAGTATCCCCGGCTTGCCGGTCAACATCCCGAGTACGTCGTTGCGCAATTGAAGGCATTCCGCGCTGGCGACCGCGCCAACGACTCCAACGCCATGATGCGCGCGGTCGCGGGCCGGCTTACCGACAAGGAAATTGCCGCCGTCGCCGAGTACCTCTCCGCTTTGCGCTGACCGCGCGACAGTTCACGCGGCCGCGACTTTCGCGAACGCCGCCGATGCCGCCTCGATGGTGGCGCTGATTTCGGCTTCGCCGTGAGCGGCGGAGACAAAACCCGCTTCGAATGCCGATGGCGCCAGGTACACGCCCTGAGCCAGCATGGCATGGAAAAAACGGTTGAAGGCATTCTTGTCGCATTCCATGACCTGGGCGTAACTCTCCGGCGCTGCGGCGCGGAAGTACACGCCGAACATCCCGCCGACCGATTGCGCCGAAAACGCCAACCCCGCATACCTTCCGGCCTTCTGCAGGCCCTGCACCAGCCGCGCAGCGGCATTGCCAAGCAGGTCGAAAAAACCGGGCGCCTGAACAAGCTTGAGCGTGGCCAACCCGGCGGCGACCGTCACCGGATTCCCAGACAGGGTTCCGGCCTGGTACACCGGCCCAAGCGGCGCAATGCACTGCATGATGTCGCGCCGTCCGCCGAACGCGCCCACCGGCATGCCGCCGCCGATGACCTTGCCCAGCGTGGTCAGGTCGGGCGTGATGCGGTAAAGCCCCTGCGCTCCCTGGAGCCCGACCCGGAAACCTGTCATTACTTCGTCGAAAATCAACACCGTGCCGTGCTTCGTGCAAAGGTCCCGAAGCACGCGCAGGAATTCCGGCCTGGGCTTGACCAGATTCATGTTGCCGGCCACCGGCTCGACGATCACCGCGGCAATTTCATCGCCTTGCGCGCCGAACGCGCGCTCCAGCATGCCGGCGTCGTTGTAATCGAGCACCAGCGTGTGAACCGTGATCTCCGCCGGCACGCCGGCGGAACTGGGCTGACCGAAAGTGAGCGCGCCGGAACCGGCCTTTACCAGCAACGAATCGGCGTGGCCATGGTAGCAGCCCTCGAACTTGACGATCTTCGCGCGCCCGGTAAACCCGCGCGCCAACCGGACCGCGCTCATGGTCGCCTCGGTGCCGGAACTCACCAGACGCACCTGCTGCATCGACGGCAGCAGCCGGGTGATGAGTTCCGCCATTTCCAGTTCGGCTTCCGTCGGGGCGCCAAAGCTTAAACCACGGGAAGCGGCCTCCCGCACCGCTTCCACCACTTGCGGATGCGCGTGGCCAAGCACCAGCGGCCCCCAGGAACCGACGTAGTCGAGGTAGCGCCTGCCGTCCGCGTCCCACACGCAGGCACCCTCCCCGCGGCTGAAGAACAACGGCGTGCCGCCAACCGAGCGGAAGGCGCGCACCGGCGAGTTCACTCCGCCGGGAATCACCATCTGTGATTTGTCGAAAAGAATCTCGTTTCTCGTTTTCATCCTTGCAGTCTCAGGACTCACTGTGTTCCGCGAACAGCCATGCAATGCGGCGTGCGGCGCGCTCAATGTCGGGCGCATCGAACACGGCACTGACCACCGCCACCGAGTCTGCGCCGGCCTCTATCAGTCCGGCAGCGTTGTCCGGCGTGATGCCGCCGATCGCGACGATCGGGAGCGAGAACTCCTTTGCCGCGCGTAACAGGTCCCGGCTCGCCGTCACCGCGCCGGGCTTGGTCGGCGACGGGAATAAACTGCCGAACGCGACGTAGTCCGCGCCCTGCGCAACAGCGTCGCGCGCACGCCACAACTGGTTGTAGCACGACATGCCAATCAGCTTGCCGGGACCGAGCAGCGCACGCGCCGCGCCGACGCCGTCGTCGTCCTTGCCCAGGTGCACTCCGTCGGCAGCCACGTCGTGCGCCAGCTCGATACTGTCGTTGACGATGAAACAGGCGCCGGCGTCGTGGCACAAGCGCGCAATCTGAAGGGCCTGTTCGTGCCGCAATCGCTCGTCGGCAGCCTTGTTGCGGTACTGCACTACACGCGCGCCGCCGCGCAACACAGCTTCAACCTTGCTCCACAACAGCGCGGAGTCGGCAAGCTCGGGCGTGATCGCGTACAGCCCGCTAATTGTCCTGCGCATCTTCCGGCTCTTCCTCGCGCGCCCAGAACAGCCGGTCCGGGATCAACTGCCCCATTCCGGTCCGATACGCGAACTTGAGCGTTTGCCAGGTGTATTCCTGTGCATCGCGTACCGCCTCGGGTACACCGAGCCCGTTGGCGATTGTCGCCGCGACCGCCGAGGCAAGCGTGCAGCCCGAGCCATGAAAAATGCCGGGCAGGCGCTGCCAGGAGTCGGTTCGCACTATGCCCTGCTGGTCGTGCAGTGTATTGACCACCTGCGCCGTGTTTTCGTGGGTCCCGGTCACCAGGACGTATTCGCAGCCGAGATTGAGCAGGCGCCGCGCGCACTCGTTCAAGTCTGGGTCGTCGTTCTCGTTGCTGTCGTCCTGCGCCAGACGCCGGGCCTCGAGGCTGTTGGGCGTGATCAACGTAGTCTGCGGGATCAGCAACTCACGCATCGCCGAGATCATGTCCTCGGAAGCCAGTTCGTCACCGCGGCCCGAGGCGAGTACCGGATCGAGCACCAGCGGGATATCGGGATAATCGGAGACCACTTCGGCAATGGCGGCAATCGCCTCGACGCTTCCGAGCAGGCCGACCTTGAACACCGTGACCGGCATGTCCTCGAGCACGCAGCGCGCCTGGTCGGCGACCCACTCGGCATCGATCGGCAGCACGTCTTCCACGCCCATCGTGTCCTGGATGGTCACCGCGGTGATCACCGACAACGGATGGCAACCCATGCTCGACAGGGTGAGGATGTCGGCTTGTATCCCCGCGCCACCGCTGGGATCAGTCGCCGCGAATACGAGCACGATCGGGAGTGAATCTGGCACGGCGATGTTTCGCGGCAGCGATTCGACTTAAAATGGAATCTTAACTGAAAATCTCCGTCATTCCCCAAACCAACCATGGCTGCAAGCGCGAAAGAAGAATACAAGACCTTCATGTGCCTGATCTGCGGATTCATTTACTACGAGGCGGCCGGGCTGCCCGAAGAGGGCCTTCCTGCCGGCACACGCTGGGAGGATGTGCCGGTCAACTGGGTGTGCCCGGAATGCGGAGCGCGCAAAGAAGACTTCGAGCTGGTGGAGATCTGAGGTTTTGAGTTTTGAGTGCTTAGTGTTGAGTTGGTTTCAACGATTCTTGCGCCTCCGATGCCCCTCACTCAAAATTCAACACTCAACACTTAACACTCAACACTGAGCGTATGCGTATTCTGCACACCATGATCCGCGTGGGCGACCTGAAGCGCTCAATCGATTTCTACACCAAGGTGCTCAGCATGAAGGTGCTGCGCCAGAAGGACTATCCGGACGGCCGTTTCACACTGGCTTTCGTCGGCTACGGCGACGAAGACAAGGAAGCCGTGCTCGAACTCACTCACAACTGGGACACCACGAAATATGACCTGGGCAACGGCTACGGTCACGTCGCGCTCCAGGTGGCCGATGCCTACAAGGCCTGCGAGGAGGTGAAAAAGCGCGGGGGCAAAGTCACACGCGAGGCCGGCCCGATGAAGCATGGCACCACCATAATTGCGTTCGTCGAAGACCCGGACGGCTACAAGATCGAATTCATCCAGCGCTAACGCTGCCGCTGCTCCAGATAGTTCGCGATGCGCACGAATTCCGGGACGCCCAGCGTCTCGCCTCTGGCGCCCGGTTCGATTCCCAGCTGTTCCAGTTCCCCGGCTTCGAGCAGTTCCCTCAACGCGTTTCGCAGCGTCTTGCGGCGCTGGCCGAACGCGCGCGTCACCACGTCGGCGAACAAAGACTCATCGCTGGCGCGGTGGGGCGGGGTCGCGTAGGGCGTCATCCGCACGACCGAGGACCAGACTTTGGGTTGGGGATGAAATGCCGTCGGCGGCACGTCGAACAGCGACTCGATGACCCACCGGTACTGCAACATCACCGACAGGCGGCCGTACTCGGGAGAACCGGGTTCGGCAGCCATCCTCTCGACGACCTCGCGCTGGAGCATGAAATGGCAGTCGCGCAGCAACCCCACCTGCGCATTCAAGTGAAACAGGATCGGTGTCGAAATGTTGTAGGGGAGGTTGCCGACGACGCGAATGTCCGCGCCAAACGCGGAGAAATCGAAGTCCAGCGCATCGCCCTGATGGACGTGCAGGCTCTCCGACGGAAAACGCGCGCGCAGGTTGCGGACGATATCGCGGTCGATTTCGATCACGTCGAGACGGGTCACATGGTTGAGCAGCGGCGCAGTGAGTGCGCCCGGACCGGGGCCGATCTCGACGATGCGGTCGTCGCGCCGGGGATCAATGGCGGCGATGATCTGCCGGACGATGCCGCGATCCTCCAGGAAGTTCTGGCTGAACCTCTTTCTGAGGGTATGCGTTGCCTGCACGTGGTTCAGCGCGGACCTGACGCTGGGTCCTTCGATTCCGCTCAGCGCTCTTCGAGGCGCAGTTCCACGTATGCGCGGTCGCGCTGCTGTCGTACCCACTCCTGATAGGCTTCGTCGGATTTGCGCGCGCGAATTGCCTGGCGTGCCAGCAGCCGCTGACGCTCCTTGGACATGTCTTCGTTGCGCCGTTCGAGCACCTGGATCAGATGCCAGCCGAACGGCGACGGTACCGGCTCGCTCACCTGCCCCGGCTCGAGAGCGTTCATCGCGCGCTCGAATTCCGGCACTGTGTCACCCGGCGACAGCCAGCCGAGATCGCCGCCGCGCGAGGAACTCGCGTCCTCGGACTGCAGCCGCGCCAGTTCGGCAAAATCGGTGCCGTTGTCTATGCGCTCCTTGAGATTGAACAGGCGCTGTTTCGCATCGGCTTCGGAAACGACTTCGCTGAGACGCACCAGGATGTGGCGTGTGTGGGTCTGCTGGACGATCACCGGCGTTTCGTTGCCGCGTTTGTCGAGGAGCTTCAGAATGTGGAAGCCGTTGGCGCTGCGCAGCACCGGGCTCAAGTCGCCGACCTTCATGGTCTTCACCGAGTCGACGAAAATCTGCGGCAGGCGCGAAGCCGGGCGCCACCCCAGCGGGCCGCCTTCGAGCGCATTCTGCGCGTCTGAAACCCCAGCCGACACCTGGCGGAAATCTGCACCGCCCTTGAGTTGCGCCAACGCCTTCTCCGCCGCAGCGCGCTTGGCCTGGATTTGCTCCGGGCTGGCCTGCTCGGGGACCAGCACCAGGATGTGCGCGAGGCTGTACTCGTCGTCCTTTCCGCCCAGGTTCTGCTGATTCTTGAGATAGTTGTCGATCTCTGCATCGGTGATCAGGATCTTGCTGTCGACTTCGCGCTCCTTGAGGCGCGCGATCAGGATCTCGTTGCGCATTTCGTCGCGGAAGCGGTTGAAGTTCACGCCGTCGCTTTCCAACGCCTTGCGGAACGCGTCGGGCGTCAGTTTGTTCTCCTGGGCGATGCGTTCCAGCGAGCGCTGCAACTGGGTGTCGTCCACCCGCAAACCGGTCTCCCTGGCGGTCTGCACCAGCACCCGTGAGGTAACCAGCCGCTCCAGCAACTGGCGCTCCAGCACGTCCTGAGCGGGCAGTGGAGTGCCTTGGCGCCGCAGTTGCTGCAGCGCCACCTTCACCTGTTCATCGAGATCGAGCCGGGTGACGACTTCGTTATTGACCACCGCCACCACGCGATCGAGAAGGGCGGGCTCGCCGCGCGCGCGCTCGTCCGGCGCCGCCCCGGCCGGCGCGGACCCAATCAATGCAAGAAACAGAACCAGAATTCGCATTTTTGACGTCATGGCAAGACGACGCAGCCGTCGATGCCGGCGGCAACGGGCGGCAGCACCACGCGGACGTTACGGCGTTCAATACGCCGGGAACGGATTGCGTTCTGCCGGCGGCGGCTCGTTGGTCTTGGCGTAACCGGTCACGCTCTGCCGCAGCACCCCGAGCGGGTTGGAGCCGATCCTCGACACGCCGTTCAACTCGAGCTGAAAGAACATCGCGTTGATGTATTCCTGCGTCGCGCTGACGAACCGGTGCATCACGAAACGGGCCGCCCAGCAACCGGCATTGTACTCGATGCCCGCCAGCCCCTCCAGCAGGCGCTGGTCGCGCAAGTCGTAGTCCCAGCGCGCCAACCCGGTCCAGCGCCTGCCTATCGGCCACTGCGACGAAAGATCCACTTGTTCCAGGGTATCGCGCGTAAAACGGTAGCCGAAATTCATCACCTTGCCGATTTCCGGCTGGTAGCGCAGCGCCACGTTGCTCTGCTCCATTTGGCTGGTATCGGCGCTGTACTGCAGGCTGACATCGGTCACCCAGTTGGGGGTGATCCTGCCGGTCATCGCGACCAGAACGTCGGAACGATTAGAATCCCGCGGCGCAGTGTTGAGGGTAACCTGCTGCTCCTCGAAGTAGTAGCGCTGGCCGAGAACGAAGCGTAGTTGCTCCTCTCCGCTGCCGGGATTGATCAGCCGGCTCGACACCGCTGCGGTGAGCTGGTTGGCGTCGTTGATGCGGTCGCCGCCGGAAAACTGGTTCTCGGCGAAGATCTGGGTCAGGTTGAAGTCCTTTTCGGCCGAGTCGAAGACGGGCAACTGGTTCTGCGGGCGAAACGGAATGTAGACATAGTAGAGGCGCGGTTCCAGCGTCTGGATGAAATCGCGGCCCCGGAACCGGGCATTGCGCTCGAAGGTCGCCGCGCTGTCTATGCTGTAAATCGGCAATCTCCGAGTTTCGTCCGGGACACTGGGATCCTCGAAGGAATAGTGGGTGTCGTGATAACCGATCTTGGGCGTCACATAGAAGTACGATGTCTGCAGCGGCAGGCTTACCGAAGGATAGAGAATCTGACGTTTGCCATTCAGCAGGGAAGGATGGTCGAAGTCCACGTACTCGCCCTGCAGGCCGAGATCGAGGTAATAGTCGGTCTGTCGATTGACGTTCAGAGTAAGCTGCGGCACGCGCGCATACGGCGGCGTAACCGGGGCCAGCGGATCCTGCAGGGTCTGAAAGCGTTGCACGAGGGCGTTCAGGTTCCACCAGTGTCCGTCGTAGAACAAATTGCCTTCGCGAGGCAGGTTGGTCTGCGAAGTCGCCGCGATCTGTTCGCTCAGGTCTGTGAAATAGGTATCGTCGGACACGCCCTCCAGGTTGAACGCCCCGGAGAACCCGTAACCGAATTGCTGACGGTGCTTCCAGGAGTAGCCGTAACGATTCTCCTTCGTCTCGCGGTCGTCCGGCAGGTACTCGCCGCGCATTTCGCCGCCCAAACTCGGTTCGAGATAGCGCAGTTCCGTGTTAAGCAGCACGCCGCGCCTGGCAAGAACGCGCGGCGCGATGGTGGCGTCGCGATTGGGTGCGATGTTCCAGTAGAACGGCTGCGTGACCTCGAATCCGCTCTGCCCGGTGCTGCCGATGATCGGCGGCAGCAAGCCGGTCTTGCGGTGGCCACTCAGCGAAAAGTCGAGATAGGGCGAATACAGCACCGGCAAGCCCTTGAATACCACGGTGGCGTTATGCGCCACGCCCAAATCGCGTTGCCGGTCGAGATCGAGCTTGTCCACCCGCAGGAACCAGTCGTCGTCACCGACGTCGCAGTTGGTGTAGGTGGCCTTGTCCACCCGCATCTTGGTGGGGCTTTCCAGCACCATCCGATCAGCGCTGCCGCGCGCGCGGAACTGCTGGAACCTGTAGTCCGGTTTCTCGAGGTAACCGCTTTCGCTGTCGAGGTTGTAGAACAACTTCTCGCCGGTAATGACGTCGCCTTCTTTTTCGAAGCGGACATTGCCCGTAACCGTCAGCTCCCGCTCCGGGAAGGCGTAGTACAGATAGTCCGAGAAAACCGCGGCTCCGCGCTTGCGCAGGGTCACATTGCCCTCGGCCTCCAGTTCGCGATCCTGATGGCTCTGCAGCCGGTCGGCCTCGAGGAACATCGGCGTGGGTTCGTCGCTGCGTTCGGAATACGGAATCAACGCCGGCTGAATTTTCAGCTTGAGACCAGGTTCGTCGGCAGCGGCGCCGCGGGCAAGGAAGCAGATCAATAAGACAATCGGCGAGGCGACGCGTGGACGATGCATGCGGGCTGTTGATCGAGGCGAGGTGCTAAAATCTCACAAAACCACAGTCAAGGCAACGAAGCCGCTTGGACCGCTACACCTCTCTTCAGGATTGGATCGCGCGCCAGTTTCCGGGAAAAGCGTTCACCCTCTCGCCGGCTTCCGCCGACGCCAGCTTCCGCCGTTACTTTCGCGTCACGTTCCCGTATTCCACGTTGATAGCCATGGATGCGCCGCCACCGCAGGAAGACTGCCGTCCTTTCGTTCGAGTGGCGGCATTGATGGCCGATGCAAAGGTTCACGTGCCCGCAGTACTGGCGCAGGACCTTGCGCGCGGCTTTCTGCTGCTTTCGGACTTGGGCGCCACCACTTACCTCGCGGCGCTCAGTTCCGGCAACGCGGACCAGCTTTTCGGCGACGCAATAGACACGCTGATCCGCTGGCAGCTTGCCAGCCGCGAGGGCGTGCTGCCCGCCTACGACGGGACTTTGCTGAGGCGGGAACTCGATCTTTTTTCCGAGTGGTACCTCGGCCGCCACCTCGGCATCAAGCTGAACTCGCAGCAAGTTGAGTTGCTGGAAAAGATTTTCAAGATGATCCTGGCGAGCAATCTGGCGCAGCCGAAAGTCTATGTCCATCGCGACTACATGCCGCGCAATTTGGTGGTGAGTAACCCGAACCCCGGTGTGCTCGACTTTCAGGACGCCGTATTTGGGCCGATCAGCTACGACGTTGCGTCGCTGTTCAAGGACGCGTTCCTGAGCTGGGAGGAGCAAAGGGTCCTGGACTGGACGGTGCGCTACTGGGAAAAGGCAAGGCGCGCCGGATTGCCAGTGAATGCAGATTTCGGCGTATTCTACCGCGACTTCGAATGGATGGGACTGCAAAGGCATCTCAAAGTGCTCGGCATCTTTGCGCGCATCTGCCACCGCGACGGCAAGCCCGGCTACGTCGAAGACACGCCGCGCTTCCTGGGCTACGTGCGTGCGGTGGCGCTGCGCTACGCCGCCCTCGCACCACTGTTGCGGCTGCTCGATCAGTTCCAGGACCGTGAGCCGGCCGTTGGTCACACCTTCTGAACGTGGCCGCGCCTTCCGCTTCCTGCGCAATGATCCTTGCCGCCGGCCGCGGCAACCGCATGCGCCCGCTGACCGATCTCACGCCCAAACCCCTGCTCGTGGTCGGCGGCAAGCCACTGTTGTTCCGGCATCTGGAGAAACTCGCGCACGCCGGATTCGAAACGGTCACGATCAACCACGCCCGTCTTGGCGAGCAGATCGAAGCGGCGGTGGGTGATGGAAGCCGCTGGAATCTCGAGGTGCGGTACTCCGCCGAAGCCGAGGCGCTGGAAACAGCCGGCGGCATCCGCAATGCCTTGCCGCTGATCGGCAGACGCACTTTCGCCGTGGTCAACGGCGACGTGTATTGCGACTACGACTATTCGGGCCTCGCCGCTGCGGTTGACCGACTCGCGGATTCGCAGACCCTCGCGCATCTGGTGCTGGTGGACAATCCGCCGCACCACCCGAACGGAGATTTCTGCCTCGAGGCCGGACTGGTGCTTGGCTCCGGCCGGAAACTGCTGACATTCAGCGGCCTGGGCGCGTACCGCGCCGAACTGTTCGAGCCGCTTGCGCGCGGCGCCATGCACGGGCTGGCACCGCTGTTGCGCAGCCAACTGCCCAAGGGCAAAGTCACGGGCGAGCATTACCGCGGACTGTGGGCGGACGTCGGCACGCCCGGGCGCCTGGCGGAACTCGATGCGCGACTGCAATCGGGAGCACGTACGTGATTCACATTCCCAAGCATTTCGCCGAACACGATCTCGCCCGCCTGCAGGCGCTGGTACGTGCCAACAATTTCGCCACGCTGGTTTCGGCGCACCAGGGCGAGATCCAGGTTTCCCATCTGCCTTTCCTGCTGGACGCGGAAGGCAGGACGCTACGCGCCCACATGGCGCGCGCCAATCCGCAATGGCGGACGTTCTCGCCTGAGCGCGAGGTACTGGCGATCTTCCACGGTCCGCATCATTACGTCTCCCCGGCCTGGTACGCCGCGCATCCGAGCGTGCCGACCTGGAACTACGCGGTGGTGCACGTGCAGGGGCGTCCCACGCTGATCGAAAAACGCGAGCGGCTGGCGGTGCTGGTGCGAGAGCTGGTCGCGCGCCACGAAGCCGCTTCACCCGAACCCTGGAAAATGGACTTGCCTCCCGACTATCAGGACAGGATGCTGTCAGAAATCGTAGGATTCGAGATCGAGATCACCCGGCTGGAGGGCAAGTTCAAGCTGAGCCAGAACCGCCCGGAGGGCGACCGGCCGCTGGTGATCGAGGCGCTGGAGCGGGTCGGCAGCGACGACGCCCTCGGTGTCGCCGCGCTGATGCGCGAGAATGAAGGGAAGCTCTGATCAGGTTCCACATGCGCGCTCGAGAAGAACGATTAACCGCAAAGGCGCGAAAATTCTTTTCAATACCTTCTTTTCAATACCTTCCCTTCAATACCCCCTTGAGGGGTGCGCTCGACGGGTGCCCTTGAGGGGTACGCAAAGGGAACGCAAAGGAAACCGAAGAGCGACATTTCGTTGATTCGGAGTCTTTCGCGGGCAATATTCCCGGCAGCTTGGCCATATCGCATTCAATTCCGTCGCATTTCTTTGCGTGTTTATCTTTGCGCCTTCGCGCCTTTGCGGTTCAAGGTCTAGTGAATCTTGAAGCCGGGACGAACTGCCGCGGTGCAGGCCGTATAATCTCCGCTCGTTTCTCGAATTTTCGAAGATGGACAATCACAGACTGCAAGCTCAACGCCGCGAACGGCTGATCTCGCTGATCAAGCAAGGCGTGGCCGTGGTACGCACTTCGCCCGAGCGGGCGCGCAACCGCGATTCCAGCTATCCGTACCGTTTCGACAGTTACTTCTACTATTTGTCGGGTTTCTCGGAGCCGGAGGCGGCGCTGGTCCTGATCGCCGGCGCCAAGCCGAAGAGCATGCTGTTCTGCCGCGACAAGAACCCGGAGCGCGAAATCTGGGATGGCTTTCGTTACGGTCCGGACCAGGCGCGCGAGATCTTCGGATTCGAAGAGGGGCACCCGATATCCAAACTCGACGAACTGATGCCGCAATTGCTTGCCAACCAGCCTGCGATATTCTGCGATGTCGGGTCCGACGGCGACTGGGACAGCCGCGTGATCGGCTGGATCAACAAGGTGCGGGCGCAGGTTCGCAGCGGCGTGACCGCGCCTGCGGAGATCTGCGACATCCGTGTTTTCCTCGACGACATGCGCCTGGTCAAGGACCAGCACGAACTTGGCACCATGCGCCGTGCGGCGGACATTTCCGCAGAAGCGCATCGCCGCGCGATGCGCGCGACCAAGCCCGGGCGGCGCGAGTACGAGGTCGAAGCCGAGATCGTTCACGAGTTCCGCCGCCGCGGAGCGCAGGCCCCGGCCTACCCTCCGATCGTCGCCGGCGGTGCCAATTCCTGCGTGCTGCATTACGTGCAGAACGACGCCATTCTCAAGGATGGCGAGCTGCTGCTGATCGATGCCGGCTGCGAACTCGATGGTTACGCCTCGGACATCACCCGTACTTTCCCGGTCGGCGGCAAGTTCGCGGGGCCGCAGCGCGACATTTACGAAATGGTGCTCGCGGCGCAGGCCGCGGCCATCGCCGAGGTCAAACCCGGAGCCGGATGGGAAGACCCGCACAACGCCGCGGTGAAAGTGCTGGCACAAGGAATGGTGGACCTCGGGCTGTGCAAAGGCACGGTGGACAGCGCGATCGAATCCGGCGATTACCGGCGCTTTTTCATGCACCGCACCGGCCACTGGCTGGGCCTGGACGTGCACGACGCCGGCGATTACAAGCGCAACGGCAAGTGGGTGGAACTCAAACCGGGAATGGTGCTGACGGTCGAGCCCGGCTGTTACGTGCGGCCGGCCGAGGGCGTGCCGGAAGAGTTCTGGAACATCGGCGTGCGCATCGAGGACGATGCGCTGGTCACCGGCAGCGGTTGCGAGATCATCACCGCAGCGGCGCCGAAGAAGATCGAAGACATCGAGTCCCTGATGCGGGACTGACACCGGCTTTGTCGGCACCATGAGCGCACGCGAACACGACCTCGTCATCGTCGGCGGCGGCCCGGTCGGCGCCGCATTGGCGATCGCGCTTTCCGACTGCGGCTACGATGTGCTGCTGCTGGAAGCGCGGCCGGAGCTGGGCACGGCAAGCGACGGTCGCACGCTCGCCATGTCCTACGGCAGCCGCCTCATACTCGCACGCCTCGGCGCCTGGAAGCGCGTCGAGCCGGCGACACCGATACACAGCATTCACATCTCGCAGCGAGGCGGGTTCGGCCGCGCGCTGCTGGCCGCCGAAGATGCCGGTCTGCCGACGCTCGGTTACGTCGTCGGCTACGCGCGGCTGCAGAAGGCGCTGGGGGAGGCGCTGGCCTCGAGCCGGGCGACGCTGGCCGGTGGTGCCAGCGTCGATGACCTCGAGTTCAGCGCCGATCGTGTCGCCATCCGTTTCCGTCGCGGCGATCAGGAGCACTCCGTGCGTGCGCGCCTGCTGGTCATCGCCGACGGCGGCGCCAGCCTGGGAAAACGTGCCGGTGCCACCATCAAGGTTCGCGACTACCAGCAGGACGCCATCGTCGCAACCGTCGCAACCTCGAGACCGCACGGCCAACGCGCGTTCGAGCGCTTCACCGCCGAAGGTCCGGTGGCCTTGCTGCCGTTCGAAGACCGCTATGCGCTGGTCTGGACCACGGCGCCGGAAGCGGCAGCCCGATTCACCGAGATGAACGACAAGAGCTTCCTCGAGCGCCTGCAGATGCACTTCGGCGACCGCGCCGGGCGCTTCCTGTCCGTCGCAGCGCGCACCCGGTTTCCCCTCGCGCTCAGGTACGCCGCCAATCCTGTCCTTCCGCGCAGCGTGCTGCTCGGCAATGCCGCCCAGGCGCTGCACCCGATCGCTGGACAGGGATTCAATCTCGGCTTGCGCGATGCGTGGGAACTCGCCGACCTGCTGCTGCACCGCGACGATCGCGATCCCGGAAGCGCGGCCTGCCTTGCCGCCTACCGGTCGGCTCGCAGACTGGACAGGCTGGGAGGAATTGCCGTTACCGACTCGCTGGTCAGAATCTTTTCCAACGATTTCGCGCCTTTGCGCGCTGCGCGCGGCGCTGTGCTGGCGCTGCTCGACATCGCGCCGCCGGTCAAGCGCGCATTCATGCAACGGATGATCTTCGGCGCAAGCTTGTAACAACAAGTAGCAATTGTGTGCTCTCAACGCCGCATTCTTTACGCTAGAATGGCGGTCCTCTTTCGTTGCCCGCGCAAATGCACATCGGTCCGCACGCTCTCAAGAACAGTCTGATCGTCGCACCCATGGCGGGCGTGACCGATCGGCCCTTCCGCCACTTATGCAAGGCGATGGGTGCAGGAATGGCCGTCTCGGAGATGATTTCCGCCAACTCACAACTGTGGAACACTGCGAAATCGCAGCGGCGTTCCGATCATCAGGGTGAAAGTGAGCCGATTTCGGTGCAGATCGCCGGCGCCGACCCGCAGATGATGGCCGACGCGGCGCGCCACAACGTGCAGCGCGGGGCGCAGATCATCGACATCAACATGGGTTGCCCGGCCAAGAAGGTATGCAACGTCGCCGCTGGCTCGGCATTGCTGTGCGACGAACCGCTGGTCGGAAGAATTCTCGATTCCGTGGTCGCGGCGGTCGAAGTACCGGTAACGCTCAAGATCCGGACCGGCTGGGATGCGCACAACAGGAATGCGGTGCGAGTGGCAAAAATCGCGGAATCCTCCGGCATCCAGGCAATCTCGGTCCACGGCCGCACCCGTGCCTGCGGTTTCGCCGGCGATGCCGAATACGACACCATCGCCTCGGTGAAGTCTCAAGTCGGGATCCCAGTCATCGCCAACGGCGACATCGATTCACCCGAAAAGGCGCGCGAAGTTCTTTCCCGCACCGGGGCCGACGCGATCATGATCGGCCGCGCCGCACAGGGCCATCCGTGGATTTTCCGCGAGATCGAGCACTACCTCGCTCGCGGCGAACACCTGCCCGCGCCCGAAGTCCGGGAAATTCACAGCGTGCTGGTACAGCATTTGCATGCTCTGTACGCGCTTTATGGAGAGCAGTGCGGCGTGCGCATCGCCCGCAAGCACATTTCCTGGTACACCAGCGAGCTTGCCGGCACGGCCACGTTCCGCCAGACCATGAATCGGCTGGAGACCGCGCGCCAGCAAGTGGCCGCGGTGGATGGCTTTTTCACTGAGCTTGCCGGACTGGGAGAACGCCTGACCTATATCGAGGAACTTGCAGCATGATGAATGACAACGAAATTGCCCGCTGCGTGCGCAGGGCAATGGACGGCTATTTCAGGGATCTGGACGGGGAGAAACCCTGCGCGATTTACAACATGGTGATCAGCTCGGTGGAGAAGCCGCTGCTCGAACTTGTACTGCACCGGGCTGCTGGCAACCAGACCCAGGCCGCGCAGTTGCTTGGGCTTAACCGCAATACGCTGCGCAAGAAAATGAAGGAGTACGGCATCAAGTAGCGCGCCGTTGCCCTCCCGCGTCAACCCGCCCGCGCGATCAACGCGGGCGGTTTTATTTTTTATGGTCCCGCCATGACTCGTAGACAAGCCCTGATCAGCCTTTCGGACAAGACCGGCGCAGCGGATTTCGGCAGCGCGCTACAGCGCTTCGGCTTCGAAATCCTGTCCACCGGTGGTAGCGCCAGGCTGCTGCGCGAGGCCGGGATCAAGGTCACAGAGATCGGCGATTACACCGGTTTCCCCGAGATGCTCGACGGCCGGGTGAAGACCCTGCATCCCAAGGTGCACGCCGGCATCCTCGCGCGCCGCGACCTTCCGGCGCACGTCGAGGCGATGGCAAAAGCGGGCATCCCGACCATAGACCTGGTGGCCGTGAATCTGTATCCCTTCGTGGAAACCATCTCCAAGGCCGATTGCAGCCTCGAGGAGGCAATCGAAAATATTGACATCGGCGGGCCCACGATGGTGCGTGCGGCGGCAAAGAACTGGCAGCACGTCACTGTGGTCACCGATCCGGCGGACTATCCGGTGCTGATCGCGGAAATGGAGTCCGCCAGCGGCGCGATCAGCGTGGAGACGCGCTTCCGCCTGGCGCGCAAGGCCTTTTCCCACACCGCGGCCTACGATGGCGCGATCAGCAACTATCTCACCGCCACCGACATTCACGGCAAGCGCAGCGGATTCCCCGATCAATTCAATTCGAGTTTCGTCAAAGTCCAGAACCTGCGCTACGGCGAGAATCCGCACCAGCAGGCGGCGTTCTACCGCGACCTGAAGCCGGTACCCGGCGCGCTGAGCAACTATGTGCAACGGCAGGGCAAGGAACTTTCCTACAACAACATCGCGGATGCCGACGCAGCCTGGGAATGCGTGAAGACCTTCGACCAGCCGGCGTGCGTGATCATCAAGCACGCCAATCCCTGCGGCGTGGCGGTGGCCGCGAGCGCGGTCGAGGCCTATCGCCGTGCGTTCAAGACCGATCCGACTTCGGCTTTCGGCGGCATTATCTCCTTCAATCGCGAACTGGACGAGGAAACCGCGGCAGCGGTGTCGCAGCAGTTCGCCGAGGTATTGATTGCGCCGCGGGTGCTGGCGGGGGCCGCGGCGGTGTTGGCGCAGAAGAGCAACTTGCGGGTGCTGGAAGTCGCGGCCGATTCCGCAGCCAACGACTACGATACCAAGCGCGTCGGCGGTGGCCTGCTGGTGCAGACACCCGATGCGATGAACGTCCAGGCCGGCGACTTGCGCATCGTCACCAGAAAACATCCGACCCCGCAGCAGCTTGCAGACCTGTTGTTCGCGTGGCGCGTAGCCAAGTTCGTCAAGTCCAACGCCATCGTGTTCTGCACCGAGGGCATGACTCTGGGCGTGGGCGCCGGACAGATGAGCCGGGTGGACAGCGCGCGCATCGCATCGATCAAGGCGGAGAACGCCGGCCTGTCGCTCAAGGATTCGGTGGTCGCTTCGGATGCTTTTTTCCCGTTCCGCGACGGGGTGGACCTCGTTGCCAAGGCCGGGGCTGCGGCGGTCATCCAGCCCGGCGGCAGCGTGCGCGATGAAGAGGTCATCTCCGCCGCCGACGAACACGGTATCGCCATGGCGTTCACCGGCGTGCGCCATTTCCGGCA
>JBOIFZ010000385.1:0-10820 GCA_050741735.1 Burkholderiales bacterium | reverse complement strand
ACGGTTCTTATGTCTTCTGGTTTCATGGATGGCTCGGTCGAGGTTGGGGTTGCATGTTAGCGCTCCTGCAGCCGGCCTATACTTTAGCCTATCCCTCGGAACGCGGGAACGCTCAAGGCTGGGGGGGGCCGGAGGAGTGGAGCCACTGTCGCGTCGCACTTACGACGCACAGATCGTGGGCGCAGAACGCGGTGGTGCCGCGATTGCCGCGACGTTGAACGTCTGCACTCGACCGATTCTGTTGAAAAACTCGAAATCTCGAGTGCGGCAAATTGCGATCCGCCACTGAGACAATGGCAAATTTGCATTGGCTCTACCTCATAGGCGGTTCAGGAGGTCCTACATCGCTGCACAACGATCGAGTAAACCACGGCATGGTCGAGTTTCTCGGCTGTTCGGCGGGGGCAGACCACGCGTTCGGGCCGCTGGCCGGCAACGACAATGGCGCAAACGATACCGCCGCAGGCTCGCGGCCTCTCGCGGCTCAGGCCAAGCTCGCCGACCCAACGCAAGCGCCTCCCCGAGCCCGCGTAGAGCAATGCTGGCACGTGTGGTATGGTTGGTTTCGGTATCCGTCAAGGGAAGGAGAAGCATCGTGACAAAGTCGAACGCTCTCATCGCTTCCGCCGTCGCTGCGGCCCTCACTCTACCGGCGACCGCCCTGGGCGGTCCGGCACCCAAGCCTGCCTTCAACGCCGAAAAGTGCTTCGGCATCGCGAAGGCCGGCAAGAACGATTGCCAGACCGCGAACTCGGCCTGCGCCACAACCTCGAAGCGAGACGGCCAGGCCGACGCCTGGGTCTACATGCCGGTCGGCGCGTGCGCAAAGGTGGTCGGAGGCGGCCTTCAGCCCAAGCCGAACTGAGCAGAGCGTCCGATCAAGAGGGACGAGGGGACGATGATTGCGCATGACGATCGCGTGCCGGCCGGCGCGACAGGCGCCGGGATCGGGCTGCGTACGCCGCACATCGCCGAGATCCTGGCCACCCGCCCGGCCGTCGCCTTTCTCGAGGTTCATGCGGAGAACTACATGGGCGGCGGGCCGGCGCTCGCGGCGCTCGAGCGGCTGCGGTGCGACTACCCTTTCTCGCTGCACGGTGTCGGGCTGTCGCTGGGCGGATCGGACCCGCTGGACACGCACCATCTGGCACGCCTGGCGAGCTTGGTGGCGCGACTCGAACCCCTGTTCTTCTCCGAGCACCTGGCGTGGAGCGCGGTGGACGGTGCGTATCTCAACCATCTGCTGCCGCTCCCTTACGATGAAGAGAGCCTGGATACGATGTGCAGTCGTGTTGCACGAGCACAGGCGGCACTCGGCCGCAGGATTCTCGTCGAGAACCCGGCTCGTTACCTGCGCTTCCGGCACTCGCCGATCCCCGAGCCGGCATTCCTCGGCGAACTCGCCCGGCGCACCGGTTGCGGCGTCCTGCTGGACGTCAATAACGTGTACGTGAGTTGCCGCAACTTAGAGGAGGATCCCAACGCCTATCTCGACGCGCTGTCGGCGGACGCGGTCGGCGAGATCCATCTGGCCGGGCATTCGACGAACGACGCCGACGGCAGGACGATCCTGATCGACGACCACGGCTCGCGCGTTGCAGGGCCGGTCTGGAACCTCTACGCCCACGCGCTCGAGCGCTGCGGGCCGGCTCCGACGCTGGTCGAGTGGGACACGAATTTGCCCGACCTGGCGGTGCTGCTCGACGAGGCGGCGGCAGCTCAGCGCTACCTGGACGCACTGCGCAGCCGAGCGCGTGATGCCGTCGCTGCGTGAACTCGAGTCGAGTTTCGGCCGCGCTCTGCTCGGCGATGCGCAGGATGCGCTCCTCGACCTGATCGCGGCCGACGGCCTGGCGCCCGCCGCGCGGCTTCGCATCTACCGCAATCATGTGCTCGTCACGCTGACCGAGGCGCTCGAGGCAACCTACCCGGTCGTGTGCCGGCTCGTGGACGAGCGCTTCTTCCGTTACGCCGCCGACCGGTACATTCGCGCGCATCCGCCTGCGGTGCCGTGTCTGTTCGAGTACGGTGAGTCGTTCGCTGAATTCCTGGCCGCGTTCGACCCCTGCCAGCACCTCGAGTACCTGCCGGATGTCGCACGGCTCGAATGGGCAATCAACCGGGCGCTTCACGCCGATGATGCAGCCGCCATCGACGCGGCGCGACTCGGCGAAGTCCCCGCTGACCGGATCGGCGGCGTCACGCTCACGCTCCACCCTTGCGTGTCGTTCCTATCGTCGCTCTGGCCGGTGGACCGGATCTGGCGTGCCAACCAACCGGACGCCGACCCCGACGCGACGGTGAGCCTGGACGCAGGCGGCGCCCGGCTGGAGGTGCGGCGTCTCGGCGAGGACGTGGTCTTCCGCTCGCTCGACGCCGCCTCGTATGCCCTGCGGACGGCGCTCGCGCGCGGGGGTTCCCTGGAGCACGCCGCCGAGGCGGCGCGGCGCGCCGATCCCGGGGTGGACCTTGCCCTGATTCTCCAGCAGCTTATCGCCGACGGGATCGTCACGTCGATCGCTGCGCCCAGTCCCGCCACGCCTGCAGCGGGACCGTGGTAGCCCGCCGCCCGCCCTCGATCCTGGCGCGTGCCGGGGACTCTGAGGCTGCCGATGCCGTGAGCCCCCTCGGGGCGACCACCCCCCCGGAACCTGAGGCTCAGGTCCTGCGGTTCTGGCAGCGCCTCGACGTCAAGCTCGCGGCTGTTTTCGCGCTCCTGACGCTGCTCACGGTCGGACTCGTAGGCGTTCTCGTGCATGAGCGGCAGAAGCGCGAAGTAGAGGACACGATCGGCACGCAGCTTCTGAACATCGCGCGCGTGGGTGGTCTCCTGGTTGACCCACGGCTGCATGCCGAGGTCCAGCGCAAGCGCGCGCGCGAGTCCAAAGCCTATGCCAGCCTGCGCCGGACCCTCAACGCGATGCGCAATGAGGTATTCCTTACCACCCCGATCCGCACACTCGCCGATCTCGATCCTGCGCAGCGGCAGGCCCGGCTCGTCATGGACAGCGATGGCGCCGGCCATCCTGGCGACCCGGTTGCGCTCGCACCCGAGTTGCTCGAGCCCTTGGTGTGGATATTCGAGGACGGCGTGGCGCGCTACACGCGCGTGTACCACACCTCCACGGGAGCGTGGATCACCGCCTTTGCGCCGATCGTCGATGCGAGCGGGACTACGACCGCCGTCCTGGCCGTGGATTATTCCGTCGACCTCTACTTCGATCGCCTGCGCGACGTCGATGCCGCAATCCTGCAGGCTTCGGCCGCCGGCACACTCGCTGCGCTGGTCTTCGGCCTGCTCTTTGCGCGCAGACTGACCCGGCCGATCAGCGCGCTCACCCGGGCGGTGGCGCGGGTCGCCGCAGGCGACCTCTCCGAGGAACTCCCGGTACGCTCACGCGACGAGGTGGGCCAGCTCACGCGCGCCTTTAACCACATGCTGGGCGGACTGCGCCAGCGGGACTTTATCCGCAACGCCTTTGGACGCTATGTCTCCCCCGAAGTGGCGAAGACGCTCCTGGAATCGCCCGAGGGCCTTCGGCTTGGCGGCCACAAGCGCGAGGTCACGGTGCTCATGTCCGACCTTCGTGGCTACACGCGCTTCGCCGAACACGGTGACCCGGCGTTGGTCATGGAAGTCCTGAACGATTACCTCGGACGGATGGCCGACCTGATCATCGAGCACGGTGGGACCATCAACGAGTTCATCGGTGATGCCATCTTTGCCGTCTTCGGCGCACCGCTCGATCACGAGGACCACGCGGAGCGCGCGGCGGCGGCTGCGCTCGCGATGCAGCGTGCAATGGCGCAGATCAACCGCGACAACGTCGCGAGCGGCCGTCCGCTCTTCGAAATGGGGATCGGCGTCCACACCGGCGAGGTGGTCGTGGGCAACATCGGCTCCGAGCAGCGCGCCAAGTACGCGGTTGTCGGCGCCGCGGTCAACCTCGCCGCCCGCGTCGAAGGGTGCACCGTGGGCGGCCAGATCTTCGTGACCTACAAGACGCTCGAGCAAATCCGCGACCTCGCCGAAGTCGCCGATCCGGTTCGTGCCGAGCTCAAGGGGATCGAGGAGCCGGTCGCACTCTACGAGCTGCACGGCCTGCGCGGGCGCTTTGCGCAGCGCTTGGCTGACGCCGAGGATCTGCTAGTTGATGTAACGCTGCCGCTGCGCGGTTGGGTGATGGAAGACAAGCGGGTGGCCGGTGAGTTCGCCGGGACCGCGCACCGGTTGAGCACGCGGTCGATCGACGTCCGCCTCGACACGGAGCTCGCGATGCTGACCAACGTAAAGATCCGGCTCCGCGATCCCCGCAGCGACCAGGAGTCCGGGGATCTGTACGGCAAGGTCGTCGGGATTACAACGCAGTCCGGCGGCCACGCGGTGCGCATCCGGCTGACCTCGGTGGACGCGGCCGATCAGAAGCTGATCGACGCGCTGCTCGGGCGCTGACGAACCGGCCCGCGCGGCAGGGACTCCCCGAGCGGGCCCTCGTATGTTCCAGATCCAAGTGGTCTCGGGCGTGGAAGTCTGGGACACGCGCTGCGAAATGTCACGCGGCAGGCGCAACACCGTGCGATGGCATGGCTTGTGCGCCGGCTTTCGCAAGATCCACACTAGTCCCTGGGTGATCGGAGTTTAGCCCTCAGATCCGATGCACGATCCGGCCACCACTGAATCTCCATCTCACGGAAGAGTGACTCGGCGAGATCGAGCTCCTGAGTTGCCCGCTGAATATGTTCAAGCTGTGACAATGCTTCAGCGTAACGAAAACGGCTTATGGCGAGTTCGGGTCGGGACCCCCTAAGCTGGGCAAGCTTTGTTGCGCGGTTGAAGTAGACTTCCCATCCCGGGTCTCCGGTTCGAGCCGCGCAAATTCCCAAAGCTCGGGACGCGCCGATCTCTCCGTAGTGGATTCCCAATTCCAAAAGCTTTTCGTATTCACGCGCCGCCAGCCTCGATTCCTGAAAGTTGCCCACCAAGGCATGCGCCTCGCTCAGCAGCCCCAGGAAGAACGAGGTTCCCAACGTAGTGCCCGCTTCACGCACAACTTCAATCGCACGCTCGATACCTTCCAATCCTTCCTTCCGGTCGCCCTGAAGAACCAAAGCAAATCCCCGGATTGCAAGTCCATAGGATGTGATGACGCTATTCTGGATTCGAGTACCTTCGCGCACGGCTTCTTCCGCATCCGACAACGCGTCGCGGATCTTGCCCTGCCATAGAGATACAACACTTGAATATACGCGCGTCTGCGCTTGTCCTGTCTTGCTTTGGAGAGAGATTGCCAAAGCGTGCGCCTTGTCCATATGCCCACGAGACGCCCGGAATAGACCCTGCGCACCCAGCAAGCTGCCGAGCATTCCATGAGCCCAGCACACATCCGCAGGAGAGTCGGCGGCATCAAGAACTGGCAACGCTTTGCGCAACGCATCGATTCCTTCGTCGAATTTTTCGTAGTACAGATTGACAACGCTGAACACGACTCTCGCGCGCGCCAACAACAGACTGTTCGGCTCCGATTGCATCCGCTTCTCGAAATCGAGGAACGCCTCCCGCGCCTGGCGCATGTCGCCCAGGCAGTAGTGCATTCGGGCAATTTCAAACGTAATGTGAGTTTCGAGCCCGGGCTCGCCAAGTTCGGCGGCAAACGCCAGCGCCCTGTCCAGCGCCGCCATGTTTCTCGCCGACGTCGCATGGAACGAACCGTCCGCCCATTTGCTTGCAATATCAATGTAGCGCCGCTTCCCATCGTTATCGAGGGGAGCTCCTTCCAACAATTCGATGGCTTGTTTGTAATAACGTCGAGACTCGCGCAAGCAAAAGTACCTGGCGGCTTTGTCGCCGGCTTTTCCCAGGTACTCAACGGCCTTTTCTGTTCGGCCGCTTTGCGAGAAGTGATGCGCGAGTGACTCGTAATGCTCCTCGATCCTGTCCGGGTGAATTGTTTCGAGGATGGCACCGACGAGACCATGAATCTCACGGCGTCTTTCGAACAAGAGGGTGTCGTAGACAACCTCATGTACCAGGCCATGCTTGAACAACCAGGCGGCATCGGGAACGACCCGTAGCGGTTGAACGAGGTCCAGCCGCACGACCTTATCCAATGCCTGATCGAGTCGCGCCTGGTCCGGGAAAAGCTGCTCCAGCGTGCGCCGGCCGAACTCCCTTCCAATGACAGAGGCCAAGCACAACACTTCGCGGGTATCGGAATCGAGCCGGTCGACGCGCGCGCGAATGACAGCCTGCACGGTAGCCGGGAGATCTACTGTTTCCACGGACCGCGTCAATACGGCATCGCCATCGCGCAGTTCGATCGCGCCCTCTTCGAGCAATGATCGGATCAACTCTTCAACGAATAGCGCGTTGCCAGCGCTGCGCGCTTGAAGATGTTCCGCGAGTCCCGGCGGAAGACGCTTCGTTCCGATCACCGAACTGGCTATGGACTCGGTGTTGTGCGTCTCAAGTGGCTTGATGACGATGGGCGTGTAGTGTTCAGCCGCGATCCATGCGTGGGTGTAATCGGGACGATAGGTCACCGCAACCATCAGCGCATGCCGCGGCACCAATGCGACCAGAGCCTTTAATGTCTCGACGCTTGCATCGTCCGCCCAGTGCCAATCTTCCAGGATCAAGAGCAATGGATGACGATCCGCCGCCGTGGTCAGATAGGCAGCCAATGCTTCCTCCAGTGCCCTCCTCGCCTCCCCGGCCTGCAATCCTGCCGGCAGTACATGTTTCTCGCTGGGGATGGCGAGCAAGTAAAGCAAGCGCGGTATCAAGCTCTCGAAGTCGCCGCTTATGGCTCGGATCGCCGCGACTGCCTGGTCGTGGTACGACTGACCCGGAATTTCTTCATGGAGATTGAGCGCACGACGAAGGGCATCGACGAAGGGCAGATAGGGCGTCTCGCGTCCTCGCGCCTGGCAGTAACCTTCGAGCACGGTAATCGCCTTCGAGTCGAGGCCGTGCCGGAATTCGAACATGAGACGACTCTTGCCGATGCCCGCCTCGCCCATGACGGTGGCGAACTGTCCGCTTCCGGCCAGTGTTCGCTCTACAGCCTGGCGCAACAACGCGAGCTCTTCCTCGCGTCCGGCGTAGCGAGTCAATCCCCGCTTCTGGGCGGCTTCCAGGCGCGTGGCCACGGAAGTCTTGCCGACAATTCGGTAGGGCTGAACCGGCTCCGCTTTGCCTTTGAGAATGACCGGCGCGAGCGCCTCGGTAACGAAATATTCGCGGACAAGACGCTGGGTTTCCGGGCTTACCACGATCTCATCCGCGGCTGCCTGGCCCACCAGACGGGCAGCGGTGTTTACCGCGTCGCCGGTTACCACGTGAGTGCCATCGCGCCGGTCTCGCGAGCGCGCCACGATCAAACCGCTATTGATGCCACTGTGAAGACGCAGCGGCTCACCGATGCGCTCTTCCACTTGGGCGCTCAATCCCCGCGCCCTTTCGTGCAGCGCCAAGGCGGCGCGAACGGCTTGCACTGGATCGTCCTCTTGCGCAACGGGAACGCCGAACAGGGCGAGGATCTCGTCGCCCACGAACTGGTTGACGATCCCGCCATGGGCTTCCACGATACGCGCCGCGTCTGCCTTCAATCGGCCCATGAGGCTTTCCACCTCCCCGGGATCAACGCGTTCGTTGAGCGCCGTATAGCCGGACAAGTCTGAGAACACCACGGTGGCGTAGCGGCGCTCGCCTTCCGGCCGCGATGATTCGGTTGGCGCATCGGCACCGGCTTGTGGCCGGATCGGTTCTGCACTCGCCGCATGCGTGAGTTTGTGACCGCACTCGCCACAGTACTTTTGAGTTGGCGCGTTCGACGCGCCACAGGCCCCGCACAGCAGAGTTAAGCGCGCGCCGCATTCGCCGCAAAATTTGACGCCGGGCGGGTTTTCGTGTTCGCAAATAGCGCAGCGCATTGCGGCGACCCGGTTCAGGGTGAATTGCCACGGGACGGCCCCAGCGCCGTCTCTACTTGCGGCAGCCATAACGGCATGTCCAACTGGCGGTACAGCGTCGTCGCGGTGGCGAGATGCTCTCTCAGCTCCTTGCGCCGGCCGGTCTTCGCGTGCAGATTACCGAGTCCGAAATGACGATGAGCGACGAGCGTGCCGCAGCTGGCACAAACGCGTTCAAGGGGCATAGCACATTTCTCGCAGAACTTCGCGCCTGGGTGGTTATCGTGCTGACAGCGGGAGCACTTCATGATGCCGCCGGAAGGTTGTGCAAGGACACGGGCAGCATATACTTTTTGGGCATTCACCTCCTTTGCCTGCTTGCAAGAAATGCTGCTCCAAGAGAAGCGCTCAATACGGGGGACGCGGAGGATTCTTTTCTATACCCCCTTGAGGGGTACACGGAGGAAAAGCAAGAGCAAAAAACAGGTTGGCGTGAAAATCGTTCATTGGCTCATGAGCACTCGCAGCGAAAGTTGGTGGCACAAGTTAGCGAACAGTCACCTCGCTTTTATCCCCAAATTGCTTTTCCTCGTTCTTGTTCTTCCACCGGCGCCGCCGACACGGCGTTGGCGTAGCCATCCGTGGCGGGAGGCGGCGCTTCGGCGCGCGCCCCGGACTCGTTAGGCGTAGCCCAGTTTGCGGGCAGAGGCGCACGAGGCTGTGTTGCAAGTGTTGATCGGGGCGTCATGCGGCTGCTGACGCAATCGGGCGTGCGGCTAACGTGTCACAGCCGCCCCGCAATCGACCGACTCCGTCGGTAACGTGTCCGTGCGTCGCTCCGCGCACCCCTCAAGGGGGTATAGAAAAGAATCCTCCGTGGTAAGTGTTGGCCTGATACACCGACTCGTTGCCCAGAAACCCACAGGTAGGCTTGTTTAATCATGAAGAAGGGAACGCAACATGTTTCCTCTCAGGCTTTCACTCGCTCCATTCGAGGATCGTACAACGCCCCGAGATGCAACCGGCAGGAAGCGCGCTCGGCCGCCGAGAAAGTCGCTACATTCCAGACGCTCATGGCGAGCGTCCCGCAAAAGTTCGTTATGAATCGTCTTGTCGAGAAACAAAGGCGTTTTACTGCACGCTCAAAGGTGCGCAACCGCGCCACTGCTTGGTAAAAATTCGAGCCTGGCCCCCTCGTCAATTCGGGAACGTCGCAACCCTGCCGCCGGCGATCGCCGGCTGCAGGGTTGAAGCTTCTTATCGCGGGACCTGCGGTTCGCGGGATCAGGCCTTGTCGAGACCGGCCGCGGCACGCGCCTTCACCGCGAAAGCTTCCTCCGGCGAATACACCAACGTTTTGCGGCCATAGACCGCGAAATAGACGATGCCGGTCGCGTACCAGATTGCCACGCCGATCATGCCGCCGCGGTAGGCCGGATCCTGGAACTGCATGTACAGCGTCACCAGCGCGATGATGATCGTGAGGTAGGCACCCGCCTCGCCCATCGGGCTACGGTAGGGTCGCTCGATATTGGGCAGGTTACGCCGCAGCAGGATGAACGACAGCCCCTGCAGAGCGTAGGAAATCATCGCGCCGAACACGGCCATGTTGAGCAATTGCGCGCCGATGAATGCGCCCGCACCTTCGCCCTTGATCAGGTAAACCGCCATCATCACTACAAAGCCAAGTATCGCTCCCGCGATCAGCGCCACGTGCGGCACCTTGTGCGTGCCGTGCGTCAAAGAAAGCCAGTGGGGCACATAACCGGCGCGCGACAGTGAATAGATCTGCCGGCCGAAGGCATAGATGATGGTGTGGAAGCTGGCGATAAGGCCGATCACCGCGCACAGAGAAAGAATGTTCGCGGCCGCGGTGCCGTAGAGCGCCCGGAAACCGTCCAGCAGCGGTTCGGCGGAACTGCCGAGATGGAAGGCGCCATGCGCACTGCCGTCCGCCGACTGCACCGGAATGCTGGAGTTGAGGAACATGGTCATGAACGCCGAGAACACCAGCGTGGCAATGCCGAGCAGCAGGCCCTTGGGCATGTCTTTCTTGGGATCGTGGGACTCCTCCGCAGCCAGTGGCAGTTGCTCGATCGCGAGATACAGCCACACTGCAAACGGCAGAGCCGCCAGGATGCCGTTGACCCCCAGAGGCAGAAACGGTCCACCGCCTTCCGCAAGCTCCATGAGCTTGCCGTCGTCGCCGACGCCGATGTTGAGTGCCCAACGCGAAAAGTCGAACTCTCCGGAGATAATAGCGCTGGACCAGAAAATGGCCAGCACCCCGAGCGCAAGAAGCGTAACCAGCACAGAAACCTTGAAAGAGAGTTCAACGCCGAGCACGTTCAGGCCGACGAAGACGACGTACATGGCAATCCACCAGACTGGCTGGAACGCCGCCGACGTTCCGAAAATGCTGCCGAGATAAGCGCCGATGAAGAACACGATGACCGCAGGCGTCAGGATGTATTCGATGTTTTCCGCCAGGCCGGTCACGAAGCCGCCCCATGGACCCATCGCGCTGCGCGCGAAGGAGTAGGCCGCGCCGGTGTGCGGCAGAGCCGGCGACATTTCCGCCAGGCAATAGCACAGGCCGACGTACATGATGCCGATGATGATCCCGGCATAAAACAGGCCGCCGAAGCCGCCCGCGCCGAGGCCAAAGTTCCAACCCGAAAAGTGACCGGAGATAACGGCGCCGACACCAAGCGCCCAGAGTGACCAGACGCGCGCGTGCTTGCGCAATTGCCGTTTGGCAAAATAGTCCGCGCCGGCCTCATGGTACTCGACGCTCCCCACTTTTTTCTTTTCCATGTTCCCCCCTGGAAATTGCGGTGATGGACACATTGCCGCGTCTTGCAACGCGGCACGATCTGCAGGCGCCTGAAGTACCGGGCGGCGCCACG
>JBOIFZ010000384.1:0-3129 GCA_050741735.1 Burkholderiales bacterium | reverse complement strand
CTGGCGCTGGCGGTCCTGTTCGTGTTGCCGGTACCGGCTGTCAAGGCGGCGGATGAATCTGCCGCCGCCCCGCGGCCGCGCATCGGCCTGGTGCTGGGCGGCGGGGGCGCGCGCGGGGGCGCGCACGTGGGGGTACTGAAGGTACTGGAGGAGTTGCGCATTCCCGTTGATTACGTCGCCGGCACCAGCATGGGCTCCATCGTCGGCGGCCTTTATGCATCCGGTATGAATTCACAGGAGATAGAACGGGAAATGCGGGCGATGAACTGGGACGACCTGTTCCAGGATGATCCCAGCCGTGCGGACCGGCCATTCAAGAGCAAGCGCGACGACTACAACTACGCATTAAAGGCCAAGCCGGGCTTCAACAACGGCAAGATTGAAATCCCGCTCGCCTATATCCGCGGTCAGAAGTTCGACCTGGTGCTCAACCGGCTCACCCTGCCAGTGGTCGACGTGAAGGACTTCAATCGCCTGCCCATTCCCTACCGGGCCGTGGCCACCGACATCGAGACCGGCAAGGCGGTCGTGCTGGCTGCGGGCAATCTGAGCATGTCCATCCGCGCCAGCATGGCGGTGCCGGCGGCGTTCGATCCGGTCGAGATCGATGGCCGGTTGCTGGTGGACGGCGGCATCGCCGACAACGTGCCTGTGAGCGTGGTTCGCGGCATGGGCGCCGATGTTCTGATCGTAGTGGACGTGGGCAGCGGACTCTTCAGCCGGAAAAACATCACCAGCGCGCTGAGTGTGAGCGGACAGCTCGCCAACTACCTGTTCACCCTTAACACCGAGCAGCAGTTGAAGTCCCTGGGGCCGCAGGATGTCCTCATTCGCCCGCCGCTCGGAGATATCGGCGGTGGCAGCTTCGACCGCGTGGCCGAGACCTTTCCGATCGGCGAGGGCGCCGCGCGCGCCGCGATCGACGACTTGCGGCGCTATTCCCTCAGCCCGGAGGATTATGCGCGGCACCTCGCGAACCGCGGCCGCCCCCCGCAGGGCGCGCCGGTGATCGATTTCGTGCGCATCGACAATCGCTCCCGGGTCGGTGACGCCGTCATCGCCGAGCGCATCTCGGCCAAGCCGGGGCAGCCGCTCGACGTGGAACGACTGGAGCAGGACATCGGCAAGATCTACGGGCTCGAGATCTTCGAGTCCGTGCGCTACGATGTGGTGCGCGAGGACGGCAAGAACGTCCTGGTGATCAGCGCCACGGAGAAGCGCTGGGGTCCGGGCTACCTCCAGTTCGGCCTCGCCAGTTCCAACAACCTGAAGGGTGAAAGCACGTTCAAGCTCGGTGCCTTGTATGAGCGCACCGAGATCAACGCGCTCAACGGAGAATGGCGCGCCGGCATGCAACTCGGCGATGAACCGGGCATTTTCACGGATCTGTACCAGCCTCTTGATCCGCTTGCCCGTTACTTTGTATATGGCAAGGTCGGTTACGAAAGACGGAACGAGGACGTTTTCGATGACGCCGGCAACCGGCTTACCCGCTACGAGTTGGCCAACTACGGGCTGGAATTGGCGGTCGGCCAGGAGTACGGCACCTGGGGCGAAGGCAGACTCGGCTACCGGCGGGTAACCGGCACGGCCGAAGTCACAATCGGCACGCCGGCGCCGGACATAGACGTGGAGCGGGGCGAGGTATTCCTGGCAATGTCCGTTGACAAGCTGGACAACGTCAATTTTCCCCGCGAGGGCCATTTCGGCGGCGCCGAGTACCGCGTCGAGCGCGAAGGACTCGGCGCCAGCAACAATTACGATCAGGCTGTTTTGAGCTACCTGCAAGCCGCTACTTGGGGCCGCGATACCCTGAACGGGCGGATTTCCGTCTTCAGCACAATGGACGGCACCGCGCCTCTGGGAGCACAGGCCCGGCTGGGCGGCTGGCTGCGTCTCTCCGGATTGCAGGAGAATCAATTGAGCGGTCAGCAGGCGGGGCTGATCGATCTGATCTACATGCGTCGTATCGGTGACATTCAGTTATTCGAGACCTACCTCGGCGCCACCCTCGAGCTCGGCAACGTTTGGCAGAATTCAAGCGACGCTTCCTTCGGCAACACCATTACCGCGGGCAGCGTATTTCTGGGTGTGGATACCCCGATCGGACCCCTCTATCTCACCTATGGTCACGCGGACACAGGTGATTACAGCTTCTACATCTATCTGGGACCGCGCTTCACTTTCTGAAAGCGACGAAAGCAGCGGTGTTTGCCGCTGCCTCTGTCAAGAACGTCAATGCGTGCCGGGAAGCTTACTGCTTTTGCGGTGAGGAGCGCACGCTGACTGCCAGGGCTTCCGTGTAGGTGATGTCGACCAGGTCGCCCACCTGCACCCTGCGGAGATTTTTCGGATCGCGCGCCTTGATGGTACGGCTGTTCCCCTTAGGACCCTTGAGCGTCACCGTCCCGTTGCCCAGATCGATTGCCTCGATCGTGGCGGTGATCTTCACTTGCGCCGCCGCCGCGCCGGCCGGTTTGCTGCCGGGCTTCGCACTTACTGCGTCCGACTGCACCGAAGCGCCGGGATTGCCCTCGGAAGCTTTTTTCACGGTCCAGGCCAGTGATTCGTAAAAGGAGACATCGACCCGGTCTCCCGCACGCACTTGCGGCAGATTCTTGACTTTGTCGTCCGCGTGCACTTCAAATTCATTCCCCGCCGGCCCTTTCAGTATGACCGTGCGCGTCGGAAGATCGACCGCGATCACCTCGGCGGTGACCATTTTGATGCGGCCGATCTCGCCGCTGGGTTTACTATTTTCGTCGGCTGACGCCACGCCGACCACGCCGATGCACAGTGCTGAAACCAGTACGATTGCCAGCTTTCTCATGGTGCTTGTCTCCATCTTGGGGTTGAAAACGACTTTCCATTATGACGTACTTCGCCATCGGCCGAACCTGGTTCCGCCTTGGCGGCGGCATGATAAGGTTTTCCGGGTCACTTTGCATTCCTTTTCTTCGGGGCGCACGGGTCCGGCGATCATTACGTTCCTTCCAGACCGGTGACAACGCGCTTCACCTCGGGGTCCCCGGGTGCCGCTTCGGCGGCATGGAATACGACCTGGAGAAGAACATCGGCGGCGTAAAGGCCAGTTTCGACGGTAGCGCCCCCGTGTAAGGGGTCGGCGCC
>JBOIFZ010000383.1:0-3182 GCA_050741735.1 Burkholderiales bacterium | reverse complement strand
CAGATGTTCCTGCCCAGCGGCCACAAGGCGACTGTCGAGGTGGATGCGGTCGTGGGCAGGTTGAACAAGGCCGAGGTGAATTGAGGCAATTAAAAGCCGTGACAAGTGACAAGTGACAAGTGACGAGTGACGAGTGACAAGTGCCGAGCAAAGGCAGAAGCTGGACTTCAAGAACCTCGAACCTCGAACCTCGAACCTCGAACCTCGAGCCATTTCCGTAAGCGCATCGCGATAGCGGGGATGAACGACTTTCACGCCGCTGCGGCGCGCGACAACGCCAAGGTTGTGTGTTTCTAGGCAAAGCCCAGTTACGCCAAGATCGACGGAGACTCGGCAGTTCCTCATCTGATGCGAACAGTCGTGATCGGTGGCTACGGAAACTTCGGCGCTCGAATCTGTCGAGCCCTTACCGACAATCCAGACATCCAGCTCATCGCAGCCGGCCGCAATCCCGACTCCGCTAGATTCGGTCCTCGAGTTGAAGGCGCCAGACTCGACCTCCAGTCTCCCGATTTCTCGTCGGAACTGGTGGCTCTGTCCCCGGGCCTTGTGATCCACTGCGCCGGCCCATTCCAGGGCCAGGACTACCGCGTTGCCCAAGCGGCGCTTTCTGCGGGCGCCCACTACATCGATCTGGCCGATGGACGAGGGTTCGTTGCCAATTTTGCGGCGCAGTTCGATGCTGCGGCGCGCGAAGTCGGATTGTTGATGGTCTCGGGGGCGAGCACAGTGCCGGCGCTGTCGTCGGCAGTCATCGACCGGTTACGTGGGCGATTCCTGCAGGTCGATGAGATCCGTATGGCGATCGCACCCGGTCAACGCGCTCCTCGCGGAGAGGCAACGATCGCTGCCGTGTTCAGCTATGCAGGAAAGCCATTCAAGTGGCTGCGCGACGGAGCCTGGTGCGACGCCTGGGGTTGGCAGGAACTGATGCGCATGCGTTTCGCGGGTCTTGGCGTGCGGTGGGCGGCCGCCTGTGACGTTCCCGATCTGGCGTTGTTCCCACAGCGCTACCCAGGCGTGAAGACCGTCGAGTTTCGCGCAGCGCTCGAGCTCGGGATCCAGCACTTTGCGATCTGGGCCGCCGCTTCGTTGCGCCGGGTCGGCTTGCCGCTTGCGATCGAGCGTGCGGCCGCCCCGCTGGACCGCGCAGCGTCGCTCCTTGACTGGTTCGGCAGCGATCGCGGAGGAATGCTGGTGAGCCTCACCGGTACCCGATCTGACGGTACCAGGGGCCGTATCGAGTGGCATCTGACCGCGCACGCGAACCACGGCCCCGAGATTCCCTGCATGGCGACGATTCTGCTTACTGCAAAGCTCGTGCGGGGGGAAATCGCAGAGCGAGGAGCGTTCCCCTGCATGGGATTTCTCCGGCTCGCAGAATTCGAACCGCAGTTTGCGCGTTGGCGCATCTCCACCACCGTCGAAGAAAACGCCGCGTGATCACTGCCTACGAGTTCTGGAAGACTGCCCACATTCTGAGCGCCGCAGTGCTTTTCGGGAGTGGAATCGGAATTGCTTTTTTCTGTTGGTTCGGCTATCGGAGCGCGTTACGCTCTGGCGAAATGCTGACTCTGCGCTCCTTTCTCAGGCTGACCGTGATTTCCGATACCTGGCTGAGTGCGCCCGCGGTCGTGTTACAGGCCGTCAGCGGCGCCGTACTCATGAATCTGCTTGGCTGGACGCTGACAAGCCAGTGGTCTGTCCTGGTATGGGCTCTTTTCGTCTTCGTCGGCGCGTGCTGGTTGCCGGTGGTCGCGATTCAAATATGGTTGAAGCGTGAGGCAGAGCGGGTTTCTTTAGTGGCGGCGTTGCCGGCGCGCTTTCACCGAATGTTCCGCTGGTGGTTCGCGCTTGGTATTCCCGCATTCACGGCGGTCGTGGTGCTCTTCTACCTGATGGTGGCCAAGCCGCTGTCGGTCACCGAAGTCTGACTATGGCGCATGGCAGACTCGCTTTCGTGTTGCCTGCGAGTAGCGTGAATGCGTTCGAAGCGTTTTTCAATCACACCGTCAGATTGAAGTGGGACACCCTACTCAAGGTCACCTATGTCGAGGGTGGCGGGACGCATCCGTACGTGGGTGCGATTTCGACGAACGGGGGGCGCGGATGGAAATTGGGGTTGTCGATGCGCACTCGGTTCTTGTCTTACGATCCTCCTCGTCATGCCTCCGCGGAAATGATCGAGCCAACCGGCATTTTCGCAATGTGGGCCGCGTCCATGCGCTTTCGCGATCGAGAAGACGGTGCTTCGGACCTCATCTACACCTACTCGATCAAACTGCGACCAAAATGGCTCGGCGGGCTATTCGATCAGATCGCGGGAGCGTTGTTCGCCTGGGAGACGCGGCGACGGTTCAAGGCCATGGCCCGGTATCTGGAGAAGCAGCGCCTCTAAGTTGCGGGGTCCGGGAGAAGACCTTACGCTCGTCGCAACTCGATCCGCGGATCGCTTCAAAATCATTGACGGCGTGTTCTCTAGCAGCCGTCTTACTGCCGGCTCCACAACTACATGCCGCAGCCGTCGTAGGTGATGCGTATGATGCTGCCGTCGTCGGTCCTGCCGTTGGTGCTGATGCGTATCCACTGTCCGTTCTAGCCCGGGACGAAGAACGCGCCACATCAAAGTGGCGCGGCCGTGAAGTCCCCGAGAGGGGCTGGACAGGACTCCGGTCGATGGTCGTGGCACAATCGCGGCCGGTAAAGGAGGCCGCATCGCGGCGAGCGGATGACGCAGTCAGGCACCGACCGGCAGGCAGCCGGCGCAAAGAACAACCACAGTGCGGTGCCCGACGGTGAGGCCGAGTCCGCGTACGCCTGGGTTCGGCTGGTGATGGCGTTGCTGATGTCTACGATCGGCGGCGTGGGCATGTGGTCTGTGGTCGTCGCGCTGCCGCCCGTGCAGGCGGAATTCGGTGTCGCGCGCGCCGATGCGTCGCTGCCGTATACGCTCACCATGATCGGATACGGGCTGAGCGGCATTCTCATGGGCCGGCTTTCAGACCGCTTCGGAATCGTATTGCCGATCATGGGCGGCACGATCGCGCTTGCGCTCGGCTACGTCCTGGCGGGCTCTGCCAGCAGTCTCTGGCAGTTCACGTTGGCGCAGGGCCTGCTGATCGGTGTGGGGAGTTCCGTGACGTTCGCGCCGTTGCTCGCCGACACTTCACTGTGGTTCACCC